>JAUWPM010000041.1 GCA_030611585.1 Methanosarcinales archaeon
GTTGGTGCGGTGTAAAGTATCGTTACTTTATTCTGTTCTATAATCTCCCACCATCGGTCGGGTCCTGGATAGTTCGGTGCACCCTCGTAAATGAGTTGAGTCGCGCCATTCAGCAATGGGCCGTAACACGCATAGGAATGCCCGGTGATCCAGCCTATATCCGCAGTGCACCAGTAGACATCGTCGTCATGCAGATCGAACACCCACTTGGCAGTCCAGTACGCCTGTGTCAGATACCCGCCGGTGGTGTGAATCACACCTTTGGGTCTCCCGGTTGTGCCACTGGTGTAAAGCAGAAAGAGCATGTCCTCGCTATCCATCTGCTCCAGGGGACACCAGTCCTCGGCTTCTGCCATGAGTTCATGCCACCATAAGTCCCGCCCATCCACCATTTCGACCTCGTTCCCCAGTCGCTTGACTACCACCACGCTCTCCACGTCTGTGTCATTCACGATCTCATCGGCGTTTGCTTTTAGATCCACCTCTTCCCCTCTGTAATGGTAGCCATCACAGGTGATGAGGACTTTAGCTCCCGCATCTTCCAATCTCACTTTCAGGGCTTCGGGAGCAAATGCAGAGAAGACGATGGCGTGCGGTGCACCTAAACGCGCGCACGCGAGAACAGCGGGATACAGTTCGGGAATCATTGGGAGATAAATTCCTACCCGATCCCCCTTTTTCACTCCCAGCTTCTTCAACACATTGGCGAATTTGTTAACTTCCACATAAAGGTCGTTGTACGTCAACGTTTTCACGGGCTCCTCCGGAGACTCCGGCACCCAGATTACCGCTATCTTGTCCCCTTTCCCTGCCTTAACGTGTCGGTCAACCGCGTTGTAACTCGCATTTATCTTCCCGTCCACGAACCACTTCACGTACGGAGGATCCCACTGATAGGGCTTTTCCCATCGTTTAGACCAGTCCAATCCTTCGGCTGCTAACTTTTCCCAGAAAGCCACCCGGTCCCGAGCGGCCTCCTCGTATATCTGCGGGTCACTAATCCAAGCTCTTTGCTTCATCTCCTCAGAGGGCCAGAATACGTTCTCTTCCTCTGGGTCTGCCACTACCCACTTAACGGCTTCTAAAGTCATAAGTACTCATTACACACAGAAGAGCCCCTTTTAAATAAACTTTCTATTTCAATTGACTACCTACATCGGAAACTTGATATGATGGAAGAAAAAGGCAATAGGGGAATTCTGCTAAAAAAGGCGAGAGTCATCGCAGACTATCAGTTTGGAAAAGGAGCGGGCGAAATCCTGTTCCCTGATACCGTAGAATTTGTTCTATCGCGGACGAGACGAATATCACAGATAAAAGAGGGAGAGCAGAGAATAGCCACGCTAAGGAGTTTTGACGGGCTGTTCACGCTGAGCATAGAAGGAGCGAAAAGGCTGCACCAGTTCCTGAAATATCCGCGGCTGCGGGTGGTTATGAACGAAGAGAGCAGCGAATTTATAAGAAAAGGAGAGACGGCATTTTGTAAACACGTGTTAGACGTTGATCCCGCGATGCGGGCTTACGATGAGGTTATCGTGGTGGATGAAAAGGATCGGCTGCTTGCAACGGGAAGGGCGATGTTGGCAGCGGAAGAGATAACCAGCTTTAAGCAGGGCGTAGCAGTAAAGGTACGGCAGGGCATAGAGAAATAAACGGTTTTATTTACAATGCGAATTTCCTCATACTGATTTACTTCATTTTTATTGATAAAGTTTAGGAGAGAATATAGAACATAGGATAGAAATGATAGAGAAGGAGGTCGGCGATGCGCTACGAAAAAGAGGGTTCACGTTATCCACCGCAGAGTCGTGCACGGGTGGACTGGTAGCCCATAGGATAACCAACGTCTCCGGCAGCTCAGACTATTACAAAGGTGGTGTAATCGCGTATGCAAATGAAGTGAAAGTTGAAATTTTGCGCGTGGCGCGGGAGATATTGGAAGATAAAGGCGCGGTAAGTGCAGAATGTGCGAAGGCGATGGCGAACGGTGTGAGAACGCTTCTGGATAGCGATATTGGCATTTCAACGACGGGCATTGCCGGACCCACCGGGGGAACACCTGACAAGCCCGTTGGATTAGTTTATATAGCATTGGCAACAAAAGAATACGTACATCACGAGAAGCATATCTTCCGCAGAGATAGAGATGGGAACAAGCATGAGGCGGCTGACGCCGCTCTTGAAATGCTGAAGAGGTATGTTTTGGAAGTGCGAAAAGCAAAAGGGCTCGTAGCTCAGAAAGGTAGAGCAGCGGGCTTTTAACCCGTCGGTCGCGGGTTCAAATCCCGTCGAGCTCGTATCGTAACAAAGCTAAAGTAGATAAATAAATGAAGAAGGGAAAAGATTCAATACTTGAACATGAGTTAGTGCCCAAGCACGAGATAGCGGGAGAGGAAGAGGTAGCAGAGCTCTTGGATACGTATAAAATACGAAAGGAACAACTGTCCAAGATAAAATTATCTGATCCTGTCATAAAAGAGATAAAAGCAGAAGTGGACGACGTCGTGCGGATAACGCGGAGAAGTGAAATAGCGGGAAAATTGTTATCTTACCGACTGGTTATAGAATAGGATAAAAGGACGAGTACAATATGTTAGACCGGAATGTTCTTTCAAAGGCATATTTAAAAAGGAAAAAAATAGCGCAACATCAGCTCGATTCATTCAATTACTTCCTCGAAGAGGGCATGCAAAGAGTAATAGACGAACAGTCGCAGATAGAGACTTCCATCAGTGAAGACGACGAAAACGGTAGAAAATATAAACTGGCGGTGACCTTCGGCAAAATAAGCGTTGGCATACCAAAATCAAGGGAAGCAGATGGATCTTCAGAAGAAATCTTCCCTTCACAAGTGAGATTAAGGAATTTGAAATATGCTGCACCCATGTATCTGGACATGCAGATCGTGAGGAAATACGAGAACGGCGAGATAGAAGTTGCGAGGGATGAGAAAGGAGTTGAAATCGGCGAACTCCCAATCATGCTAAAGTCAAAGAGATGCAATTTATCTAAGGATGTTCGCGAGAGGAAAATAGGGAAAAAACTTTCCGACTCCGAATACGAAGAATGGTTGAAGAAAGGAGCAGGTGAAGACCCGCTCGACCCCGGCGGCTATTTCATTATTAATGGTTCAGAGCATGTAATAATCACGCTGGAAGACCTCGCGCCAAATACTATCTTCGTGAATTATGAGGAGAAATACGGTAGTAAAAGCGTGGTTTCAAAAGTCTTTTCCCTTAAACAGGGATTCCGAGTCCCAATAAGGGTGGAGATAAGTAAAAAAGACATACTGGAGGTTTCCTTCCCCGCGGTGGGACGGAAAATAGAGTTCGTAACACTTATGCACGCTTTGGGGCTCGAAAATGATGAGGAGATACTGAAGACCGTCTCCGATGACCCCCGGATAAAAGAGCACATCAAGGGGAATATAGAAGAGAGTAAGGTGCGTACACGGGAAGAAGCAATAGATATATTGGGTCGTAAAGTAGCATCAACACAGGCAAAGGAGTATCGAGAGAAGCGCGTTAATTATATCCTTGACCGTTATTTCCTTCCACATCTTGGCGACAAGATAGCTAAGGCTCATTTCCTCGGTCGAATGGCGGAATCATGTTATGAGCTACTTTTAGGAAAGAGAGGCGAGGACGACAAGGATCATTACGCGAATAAAAGATTAAAGCTTGCAGGCGACCTGATGGAAGACCTTTTCCGCGTTTCGTTCACCAAACTTATTCGTGACATGAGGTATCAGTTGGAACGCGCGCACATGCGAAATAGAGAGCTGAAAATTTCGACCGCGATTCGTTCCGACGTGCTTACAGAACGAATAACGCACGCACTTGCAACCGGGAACTGGGTGGGTGGCAGAGCTGGCGTCTCGCAGTTGTTAGAGCGAAGCAATTATGTGGCTACGGCGAGCCATCTGAGGCGTATAATCTCTCCGCTATCGAGGTCTCAGCCCCACTTTGAAGCGCGGGATTTGCATCCCACACAATGGGGGAAAATTTGCCCCACTGAGACACCGGAAGGTCCGAATTGTGGATTAGTAAAGAACTTTTCACAGTTGGTTGAAATCTCAGTGGGCGAAGGCGAGAAGAGCTGTAAAGACGTTTTATATGAACTTGACGTTATCCCTCCCGCTCGCTCTCTGGAGATAAGCGCTGAAAACAGGACTCGTGTCTTCGTGAACGGCGATTTTATCGGGCTCTGCACCGATCCTGAGCGATTTGTGGAAGAGATAAGAAAGAAGAGAAGAGGCGGCGAGATATCCCCACAGGTAAACGTCGCTCATTATGCGGACAGGAAGGATATAATAGTAAATTCTGATCGAGGGAGGGCAAGAAGACCGGTTATAGTAGTGGAAAATGGTAAGTCTAAGGTTACCGAATCACATATCAGGAAACTGGCAAACGATGAAATGGACTTTGACGATCTGGTGAGCGAAGGAGCGATAGAGTACTTAGATGCAGAAGAGGAAGAGAACGCACTGATCGCGCTGTACGAAGCGGATTTAGCAAAGGTAGATGGGGCGGACTACACGCATCTGGAGATTGACCCTTCTTTGATCCTGGGCATAGTCGCGGGGTTGATACCTTATCCAGACCACAATTCATCACCCCGTAATACAATGGGCTGTGCAATGATGAAGCAATCTTTGGGCATCTCCACTGCGAATTATAGAACGCGCACCGACACCCGAACGCATATTCTGCACAGTCCGCAGAAGCCATTAGTAAAAACGAGAACTGCCGACCTCATTCTACACGATAAAAGACCCGCAGGGCAGAATCTCGTCATTGCGGTTCTAAGCTACGAAGGCTACAATATGGAAGATGCATTGATCTTAAATCGCGCGGCGATAGACCGTGGGTTGGGTAGGAGTCATTTCTTCAGAACGTACGAAGGAGTGGAAACGCGGTATCCCGGAGGGGAAGAGGACCGATTTGAGATACCTGATATGGAGATTGTGGGCGTGAGAAGTCACGAAGCGTATAACACGCTTGATGAGGACGGTATAATAAACTCGGAGACGGACGTAGCACCAAATGACGTGCTGATCGGGAAGACAAGCCCACCGCGGTTTTTAGAGGAAACCACGGAGCTTTTAAGCCCCTTAGAACGGAGGGATACTTCCGTTTGCACTCGCCCAAATGAACAGGGAGTGGTAAATTCAGTAGTGCTCATGGAATCGAGCAGCAATAGACGATTAGCTAAAGTTTCCGTTCGAGAGCAGAAGGTTCCGGAGATAGGCGATAAATTCGCATCGCGGCATGGTCAGAAAGGAGTCGTTGGATTGATCGTACCACCGGAAGACCTGCCCTTTACCGGAGACGGAATCATCCCGGATATGATTATAAACCCCCATGCTATCCCCTCTCGGATGACCGTGGGACACGTGCTGGAGATGATCGGCGGGAAAGCGGGTGCATTAGAGGGTAGGTACATAGATGGAACGGCATTTTTCGGCGAACCCGAAGAAAAGTTAAGAGCGGCGCTTGAGCGTGCCGGGTTCTCAGATACCGGTAGAGAGACGATGTGGGACGGCATGAAGGGGGAGAAGATAGAGGCGGACGTGTTTGTAGGTGTGGCGTATTATCAGAAGTTATACCATTTAGTATCCGCTAAGATGCACGCACGTGCGAGGGGTCCCGTGCAAATATTAACGAGACAACCGACGGAAGGAAAAGCGAGAGAAGGTGGGCTTCGTTTCGGTGAGATGGAAAGAGACGTCCTCATCGGGTACGGAGCTGCGATATCGCTAAAAGACCGGTTATTGGACGAGTCCGACAAAGTTACTGAGCTGGTATGCAGTAATTGCGGTATGATTGCGTGTCCGGATATAAAAACGGGGGCTGCATATTGCCCCAATTGCGGTGCGGATACCGACATCTACCCCGTAGAGATGAGTTATGCGTTTAAACTACTTCTTGACGAGATGAAAGCGATGTGTATTGCTCCACGATTAGAATTGGAAGAGGCGGTCTGAAGTAAAATGAGAATGAAGAAGATAAAAGGGATAAAATTTGGCTTGTTATCGTCGAAAGAGGTAAGGAAGATGAGTGCTTCGAGGATAATCACACCCGATACTTATGGTGAAGATGGGTTCCCAATCGAGCGTGGGTTGGTGAATCAGCATATTGGAGTTATTGATCCCGGGTTGAGATGTAAGACCTGCGGTGGTCGGATGGGGGAATGTCCCGGGCATTTCGGGCACATTGATCTTGAAGCTCCCATCATACACATAGGATATGCCAAGTTAATATATCGAATACTAGCGGCAACGTGCAGGAAATGTGGCAGGGTATTGTTAGGGGAAGAAGAGAAGAATATATTTTTAGAAAAGATAAAGAAGCAGAGGGAGAGGCAAGTAGACGTAGGCGACGTAGTGAAGCTGGTATTAAAGGAAGCAGCGAAGTGTAGCGTCTGCATGTATTGCGCCGAACCTCAACAACGCATAAAATATGATAAACCCACTGCGTATAAAGAGATAGACGAAGAAGGGAAAGAGCGGAGATTAATGCCGTCCGATGTAAGAGAACGGCTTGAACGAATACCAGACGAAGACGTATTTATGTTCGGTATGGATCCAAAAAACGCGAGACCCGAGTGGATGGTTCTTACCGTATTGCCCGTTCCTCCGGTAACCGCCAGACCTTCTATCACGTTAGAAAGCGGACAGCGCAGTGAAGACGACCTTACCCATAAATTGGTAGATATAATAAGAATCAATCAGCGATTTATGGAGAATCGAGATGCTGGTGCACCGCAGTTAATAATAGAAGACCTGTGGGAACTGCTTCAGTACCACATAAACACCTATTTTGACAATAATATCGCGGGAGTGCCGCCAGCGAGGCATAGGAGCGGTAGACCGCTAAAAACGATCTCACAACGATTAAAAGGTAAGGAAGGCAGATTTAGGGGTTCCTTATCCGGAAAGCGAGTGAATTTCTCCGCCCGAACGGTTCTATCCCCCGATCCCGATATTGACATAGACGAAGTTGGCGTGCCCGAAGCGGTCGCGAAGGAGTTGACAATCACCGTTAATGTAACTGAAAGAAACTTTGACGTGATGCGGGAGACAGTAAAAAGAGGGAAGACCCATCCGGGAGTGAATTATGTGCGACGCGCAGATGGTAGGAAAATAAAAGTAACCGAGAGCAATTATGAGACGTTAGCAGATGAATTAGAGCTGGGGTGGAAGGTAGAAAGGCATCTCGTAGATGGCGACATTGTGCTCTTCAACCGACAGCCCTCGCTGCATAGATTGAGTATAATGGCGCACTATGTACTGGTAATGCCCGACAAGACGTTCCGGTTAAATCCTGCAGTATGCCCACCCTACAATGCGGATTTCGACGGTGACGAGATGAACATGCACGTGCTGCAAACCGAAGAAGCACGGGCAGAGGCGAAGATACTGATGGCGGTGCAGCGGAACATAATATCACCTCGATTTGGCAGGCCTATTATCGGCAGTATTCATGATTATATCACGGGGTTGTTCTTATTCACGAGGGGCGAGAAGCGGTTTGAAAAGGAGAAAGTGCTGGACGTATTGAGTAAGATAGAGGTCAATGATTTAGGCGAGCCTGCGGGAACCTTCGAGCCATCTTCAGGTATGGGAGTTGGTGATGCGGCGGCACGCCCAATCCCGTATTGGACTGAGAAGCAGATATTTAGCATGTTATTACCGAAGGGCTTGAATGTGGAGTTCCGGGGAAAGACGTGTGCGAACTGCATTGAAAGGGGAGAGGAATGTGAGAAGGAGAAATGCCTACGAGATGCGTACGTTAAGATAGAAGATGGGAACTTAGTATGCGGCATAATAGACGAAAAGGCGTTGGGCTCGTTCAAAGGGATAATAATAGCGCGGATTTTCAGGCAGTATGGTGAAGAAGTTACAAAGACGTTTATCAAAAATGTTTCCCGGCTCGCTATCAACTATATCAAGCAGGTGGGTTTCAGCTTTGGTATAAGTGACGAGGACATTCCAGAAGAAGGGAAGGAGCAGATAAGGGAAGAGGCGGTGCATGAAGCGGAGAAGAAAGTCGAGGAGCTGATAAGAGCGTACGAAGGCGGCGAGCTGGAAGCGTTGCCCGGGCGGGCATTGGAGGAGACGCTGGAACTATTGATCATGCAGGAACTCGCTCATGCAAGAGATGATTCCGGTGACATTGCAGAGCGGTATCTCGGAATAGAGAACCCCGGCGTGCTTATGGCGAAATCTGGTGCGAGAGGATCCCTGCTTAATTTAACGCAAATGGCTGCATGCGTGGGTCAGCAGTCGGTTAGGGGAGAGCGGATAAAGAGAGGGTACTTAGGGAGAACGCTGCCGCACTTTAAACCCGGGGACCGCAGTTCCGATGCGCATGGCTTCGTAAGGGCTTCCTTCAAGGATGGTCTGTCACCAATGGAATACTTCTTCCACGCTATTGGGGGTCGAGAAGCACTGGTGGACACGGCGGTTCGTACTTCTCAGAGTGGCTATTTCCAGAGAAGACTTATCAATGCTTTACAGGACCTCGAAGTGAAGAATGACGGAACGGTAAGAGAAACAAGAGGGACGGTTGTGCAGTTTAAATATGGCGATGACGGCGTAGACCCATCAAAAAGCGATTCCGGTAAATTTGTAGATATAGATGAAGTAATAAGAGAAGCGATGAAAGCGGAGATATGATGTTATGGAGCTGAAGCACATGGCGGAAGGAAAGGAAGAAGCGATGGAAGAACTAACAGAGCGAATAAAAGAAGATTTTTTGCCTGTTGAACTAACCGCTACTTCCGAAGACCTGTCTGAGACAACGGTAGACGAGGCGTATGCGAAAGATATAATAGTGATGCTGGGCAGGGCGGATGAAGGAGAGATCAAGCTGGGAGATATAGAGCTAAAAGTGAATAAATGTGAGCTACCTGAGAAGACAAAAATTGAATTGAAGCACAAATTAAGGGCGGTGAGAACAAAACTAAGCTGTGAGAAGCTGGATGACATTTTGCAGACGGTCGTAGCCAAATATGAGAAAGCGAAGGTAGATCCACGGGAAGCGGTTGGAATAGTTGCCGCGCAGTCCATCGGCGAGCCGGGGACGCAGATGACGATGCGTACTTTCCATTACGCCGGTGTGGGTGCAATATACATAACACTCGGTTTACCAAGAATTATAGAGATAGTGGATGCGAGAAAGAAGCTTTCTACGCCGACAATGACGATAAAATTGCTGGGCGAGTATGCCTCGGAGCGAAATAAGGCAGAGCAGTTAGCAATGGAAATACAAGAGACGCATATACGGGATATCGGCAGAATAGGAATATCCACAGGGGACATGTCCGTGTGGCTTTCGCTAAATGAGCGTGAATTGGAGAAGAGGCATATAAAAAGGGAAGAAGTAGAAGAGAAGATAAAGGGCATAGGCGCGGATATGCTCGTAGAAATGTTAGAAGATGGTAGATTAAAAATACGCGGAGAGAGTAAGTCCTTCCACGAGCTGTCGAAACTTGAGAGGACTGTATCGAACACGCTGGTGAAGGGAATAGAAGGAATAAGAAGGGTTTTAGCGCGAAGAGAAACTGGTGGGGAATATGTGCTTTACACCGTGGGTTCAGAATTAAAAAGGCTGAAAAATCAGAAGAAGATCGAAGGTGTTGATTTCAAGAGAACCAAAACGAATAATATAGGCGAGATAGCGGAGGTATTGGGCATAGAAGCGGCTCGTAATGCGATAATAGATGAGATGTCGAGCACGTTAAAGGAGCAGGGGTTGGACGTGGATGCTCGCCATATAACCTTAATTGCAGATGCAATGACGACGGATGGAGTAGTGAAGCAGATCGGGCGACATGGAATAGCAGGTGGGAAAGCATCGGTGCTCTCACGAGCTGCTTTTGAAGTTACCGTGGATAACCTCCTGGAGGCGGCGATACACGGGGAAACGGAGGGTTTAAAAGGCGTTACGGAGAATGTAATTGTTGGACAGCCGATAAAATTAGGAACCGGCGCCGTAGAATTAGTGGCAGGGAAGTAGTAAAGACAAAAATCAAAATACAGATAGGAGAAACAGGATGGCAAAGGTGAAAAGGGGCTCAGATGAGCTTTCAGATGTGAATAGGGAATTGCAAAAGGTTTTAAACAAGGGTGAGGTACGGATAGGGTCGAAGGAGACGATAAAAGCATTTATGAGAAGAGAAGCAAAGATAATCATCCACGCTTCTAATTGCCCGGAGAAGATAAAAAAAGTGTTTGAAGACGCGGATACTGAGGAAAACGGAGACTTAACCATTTATAAATATCCGGCGAATAACCTTGAACTCGGGCTTGCGTGTGGGAAGCCGTATTCTATTGCTTCTTTATGTATCACAGATACGGGAGATTCCGAGATTTTACGGCTTCTGACCTCTAACGTTCGCCCAAAAGAGAAAACGTTGAGTCTCAATACAAGATAAGATGAGATAAGAAAACAAGAGAAAAGCACACACAGGTGAGTAAAACTGGTTATAAAGTTAGACAATGAGGGGATAAGGTGCATAGGAGTCTTCGAGAGTTCTACCGGTGCGGGAGTTAAGGATTGCATAGTGGATAACAAAGAGAATAAGGTGATATTAGTGGTAAAAAAGGGGGACATGGGCTTGGCTATTGGTAAAGGTGGTTCAAACATAAACAAGGTAAAAAAAATGCTGGGAAAGGAAATCGAGGTCGTGGAGCATTCACCGGATCTAAAGGAATTCATAGAGAATTTGCTTCGCCCCGCGGACGTGAAGAGCGTCGAGCTGTTGAACAAAAATGGCAAACAGTGCGCGTACGTTGAGGTTCCCGCAAAGCAGAAGGGCATTGCGATAGGACGAGATGGCGAGCGAATAAAGAAGGTAAACTTGCTGGTCAAAAGGAATCTGGGTATTGATAGCGTGATCATAAAATGAAAACGTTTTATCAAAGAAAAGTAAATTTAAGTTTTAGTTAGTACAGTTCTTGTGGAGAGAAAGAGATGGGAAGAGGATTATACGCAGCGAGGAAAGTGAAAAGTAGAAGGAAGGTGTTTAGACTGAAGAGCCCGGACTATGCACGAAGGGTGCTGAAATCCGCGAAAAAGGCGGACCCTTTGGAGGGCGCGCACATGTCCAGAGCGATCGTCTTAGAGAAGGTGGGGATAGAAGCGAAGCAGCCGAATTCCGCGATACGGAAATGCGTTCGTGTGCAGTTAATAAAGAACGGTAAACAGGTGACGGCTTTTTGCCCAGGCGATGGTGCGATAAAGTTCATAGACGAGCACGACGAGGTGTTGATAGAGGGCATAGGCGGGCGAAAAGGCAGGTCGTACGGTGACCTCTCAGGCGTGAGATTTAAGGTCGTGGCGGTAAACGACATTTCGTTACAGGAATTAGTGAGAGGGAGAAAGGAGAAAACTCTGAGGTGATATTATAAGATGCCGATACAAGTGCATTTCGATAAGATATTCGATAAGTGGGACGTTTCAGACGTGGAGATAAGAGACATCGGTCTGGAGGGGCATATCAGTCTCCAGCCCGTGTCCGCACTGCACACCGGAGGGAAACATGCGAAACAGCAGTTTGAGGAGTCGAAGGTCTGCATTGTGGAACTGCTGATCAACAAATTAATGCAGTCGGGACAGAACACGGGTAAGAAACAGAAGACCTACAAGATCGTTAAAACCGCTTTTGATCATATCCACGAGACTACGGATAAGAACCCGCTGCAGGTGCTCGTGGATGCAATCCGAAATGCAGGGCCACTCGAAGAGACGATCAGATTGCGATTCGGGGGCATATTGGTTCCCAAAGCCGTGGACGTAACTTCACAAAGGCGGATAGAGCAAGCGTTACGCTACATTGCTAAGGGCGCACAGAAATGCGCATTTAAGAGTAAGAGGAGCATAGCACAGTGCCTTGCGGATGAACTCATAGCAGCGTCAAAAAACGCGAAGTGCTACTCGATAAGTAAGAAAGAGGAGCGGGAAAGGATAGCACGAGCGGCGAGGTAATTATAATTAGAGGTTTAGTTTATTAGCTAGCGGTTCAGCTCGTTAGCTAAAACGCCAAACCGCTAACCCTCTAAACCGCTATTCTCCGTGAGCTCCGCGGTTAATCTGACAACGTCAAGTTAGATAGATTGAACGTTTTGCCGCGGGTGTTTATATGTAAGAAGAATAATGTGTAATTACGTGGTGTGGAGGAATAAAGCGACTTTTCTAATAAAAGCGATTTTTCTTTGCATCACGAAAGAAAGAAAAAGCAAATAAATGGAGGTTTTGTAAGGATGGAATATAGTGGAGAAAGAAGGGGATTCAATTCCCCCCTGAACGTTGGTGAGACCTACGACGTAACGATAGATGACGTAGGAAGAGAAGGAGATGGAATAGCGCGTGTGGAGGGTTTTGTATGTTTCGTGCCCAACACGAAGAAAGGGGATAATGTGAAGATACGAATAACGAAGGTATCGAGGAGAGTTGGATTCGCAGAAGTAGTTACGGAATGAGAGTTCATTACGCTCATAAAATACTACATCTTCAAAACTAAGCTATGGGTTTTCCATATTCCCATAGCTTTCCCTTTTATTTTTTTTATTGTATATAAAGTATAACTGCCTTCTCTTTTTAAGACACAGATTTACGCGGATTTATTTAGGGTGAAGAACAAAGTTGATTTTTATCATCTGTGTCAATCTGCGTTAATCAGTGTCAACAATTTGGGTTTTCTTGTTGTATATAAAGTATAACGGCCGTAATTCTCTTTAAGACACAGATTTACACTGATTTACGCGGATTTTTTCTTTTTGGTCTGTTTTCTCGTGAAAATCTGTGCAATCTTGTGGTTTTGTATTTTTATTTCCCTTATGTTTTTTGGGGTAGATTTTCAGACCGTTTCAGTAACAAATCGCAACTTTGCAGACTTAGCCAGCTCACTCCGCCTTCATATCTTTTTTGAACACCACGGTTCGATATGGGAAAGGTATCTCCACGCCCTCTTTATCAAATCTCTTCTTTACAGATTCCCTTATTTCCGCACCTGTTCCCCACGCGGTAGGTCTGTCAGCCACCCAGAACAAAGCCCTTAGATTAACTGCGAAATCCCCGAGTTCAGTAACCCGCACCTTCGCTTCTCTATCTTCTTCATGCATCACAACCGGATGTTTGTTTATTTCATCAAGGATTATTGATCTGGCAAGGTCTACATCAGAATCGTAACTTATCCCAAAATCAACCGCCCACAGCACCGTAAGGTCCCCTATCGTCCAGTTTATTATGGTCTCTTCACTTATTCGTGAGTTAGGGATGATCTGCCTTTTGTTCTGCCATGTTCTTATTACGGTATGCCGGAGTGTTATATCTTCTATGGTTCCATATTCATTTTCCAGTTCTACAACAT
>JAUWPM010000083.1 GCA_030611585.1 Methanosarcinales archaeon
ATGTTGTAGAACTGGAAAATGAATATGGAACCATAGAAGATATAACACTCCGGCATACCGTAATAAGAACATGGCAGAACAAAAGGCAGATCATCCCTAACTCACGAATAAGTGAAGAGACCATAATAAACTGGACGATAGAGGACCTTACGGTGCTATGGGCGGTTGATTTTGGGATAAGTTACGATTCTGATATAGACTTTGCAAGATCAATAATCATAGATGAAATAAGCAAACATCCGGTTGTGATGCATGAACCGGACAGAGAAGCGGAAGTGTGGGTTACAGAACTCGGGGATTTTGCAGTTAATCTAACGGCGGTGTTCTGGGTTCGCAACAGACCTGCCGCGTGGGGCACTGGTGCAGAGATACGTGAATCTGTCAAGAAGCGGTTCGATAAGGAAGGGGTAGAGATACCGTTCCCGTATAGAACAATCGTCTATAAGAAGGATTTGGAGCGCAGAAAATGAGAATAAACATCGTGCAGACCAACTATGATCCAACGGACATAGAAAGGCTGAAAGAAATATTAAACGATGTGGAAGGGGGGGTAACCTGCTTTCCTGAGTGTTTTGCACTTGGAAGAAGCGGTGTTGAAACACTGCAGTACTTAAATAAGGTGAGTGATGAAACAAAGAGGATTATAGAAACAGTAAAAAAGACTGGGAAAACGGTTATACTTCCGTTAATCGAGAAACATCCAGTTATGCGGAATAGATTTTATAACACAGTCTACGTGATTCACAACGGCGACGTAATCGGCACCTATAGAAGAGCGGTCATCCATCCAATGGAAAAGCCGTTTATTCAATCGGGCAAGGGTTTTCCGGTATTTGAGTTCGATGATACCACTTTTGGTATACTGGTATGTTTTGAAATTGCGTTTCCAGAACTTACAAGGATAATTGCACTTAATGGTGCCTCAATTATATTTGTGCCCGCAAGCGTACCAGAAGAGTCGGATTATTTGTGGGATGCAAGACTGAAAGCGCGGGCTATTGACAATCAACTCTTTGTAGTTGGCGTCAATAGATGCGGTGAGATTGGCAACGAGCGATATATCGGGAGAAGTATGGTCGTTTCACCCCGGGGAGAAATTGTCTATGAATGTAAAAACGAGGAGGAGATAGCCTCCGTTGAACTCGATTTGGAAGAGATCGTAAGAGAGCGGGGGAGTGAGCCTACATTCAGTGAATTTGAGATCGTGGTATATGACAAATTTTTGGAACGCTTTAAAGAGGTAAGAGAATAAGATAATTTTTTTCTAATGAATGGTTTATTTAAATGTGGGATTTAGAGATCAGCATCATTTTTGGTGTGATGTATCTAATTTGCTATGCATTTCACTCCGTTTATCCATTATAACCGCAGTTAGTTCGTCTCTGTTCTCCGCCGTAACTTCCAGTATCTCGAACGTGCTCTTTATCCGCCTTACCAATCCGTGCTCCGACCGTTGATGAACGGAAACGATGAGATGTTTATCACTTTTCATTGCTGCTTCGACCGCATCTATGAATCGCCGGGACTTCAACTCCATCGGTCCGATTTCATCTATGATGATTATGCTTGGCTCGGACTGTGTGAGCGCATTATTTATCGAGTGCGCACCTATGGCATCCAAATCCGTTAGATTAACGGTATATTTTCCTACGGTGGGGCCGTGCTGGTGGAGCTGCACGTGAGCCAAAATCCCCTTCTCGTTAGTGCTTATATCCTCTATGGAGAAACCTACTCTTCGTCCTCCTTCATGAATGTCAGACGTAAGCATACCGCCCACCGCTATTCCTTCCGCTTTCAATCGGATTATCACTTCCCTTATAATCGTTGACTTCCCGATCCCCGGCTTTCCGGTCATTCCTAATCTCAGTTTCATCGCGAACGCTCTAACCCTCCATTCTAAGGTGTCCTCATTGGCAAGCTCGTGGATGCTTTACATAACGATTGTCGCGTGTACAGAAAAAGTGCTAAGGTCAGGATAAAGAGGATAACCGAGGGTATGAATGAATATGAGATGCCAAATAGATAAACGAAGAGTGCGGAACTTACGGGTCCTAACAGGGATCCAGTGGTCTTCGCGAACTCCAATATACCGGAATAAGCGCCGTATCTTTCCCTCGGTGCAATATCCGTGACTCGTGCCTCTATTAACGGTTCCACGAGGGTCGTGCCAAGCGATATAACAAATATCGTTACCAGGAGGCTGGAAAGCGACGTCAGAAATCCTAAGGGTATGATAAAGATGGTGGAAATTACGAAACCCAGACAGATCAATTTGGTTTTACCGCTTTTGTCACCTATTTTGCCAAGTGGTATCTGGAAAAGCAGGAAGGGGGCGGCTGAGATGCCTATCCAGACTCCGATTACGAAGGGGCTGTAGCCTAGGTGGTGAAGGAACAACGGACCGAAAACCCATCTTGCGGAATACCAGAAGAAAAGTGAGACGGTGCAGAGCGCCAAAACGTTAAGCTCTCGGTGCTGCCTGAACTCCTTGAGTACTGCTAACAAGTCCGCCCTACGTATTCCGTTGCTTTTGGCGTTTCTCGTGCTATCGCTGTTATCGCGGTTATTATAATCTTTTAATTTGAAGACCAACAGCAGCGATGCGAGGAGTAGAATAGCAGAGAAGAGGTAAGGGGTTCTTATTTCAAACCGATCTGCCAGTAGCCCCCCGATTACCGGACCAACGAACATACCCGCATTTGCAAAGGTGCCGAAAACCGATCGGAACTCGCCTCTCCTTCCAATCGGTGATATGTCCTTGATAAAAGCCTCACTGACAATCCATGCGGGAGCCATGGCAAACCCAAATGCTATTTGCAGCACGATTAAAGCGTAGAGACTGGTATTCAGGAAGAATACGAGCAGCACGAACGATAGTAGAATGAACGAAGCGATTAACAATCGTTTTCTTCCGAGTTTATCGGAGAGAACACCCGTGGGAATGCTGAATGCCATCCCGGCAAGAGAGGAGATCGCAGCAACGAGCCCAACCAATTCAGCCTTTTCGAGAAATTGGTTCAAGTACAGTGGATGGACGGTGATGATAGCGCCTATGAATACGCTGAAGAGGAAGAAGATGGTGGAGAATAGGAGTAACTGCCCGGGTCTCTGCACTTCTGGTCCTCGCTCTGATCCTAAAGTAGACATAAACATAAAACACCTTTTCCGCTAAAAAGAATTATTATAATAGTACAGCAAAAATCCACATTCCGAGTACAAACTTCGCTATGAACGATGAGATGAAAGCAGAAGAAGTTGATGAATGGGTGGAGCAGGCATTTGAAGCGCATGTAGAGAAGTTTGCAGGATTGATTGATAGAGCAAAGAAACTGTTAAACCGGGAGCAGCGATTGCGAAAGGGAAGCGGATTGGTTCGCATAGCTCCACAAGCAGTGAGGAGCGTTGCGGTTATAGGCGATCTACACGGCGATATGGAAAGCCTGGTTCATATACTGAGGGATAGTGACGTGGAAAACGCGGATAGAATTGTCTTTCTTGGCGATTACGGCGATCGGGGGGAGGAAAGCGTTGAAGTTTACTATCTCATTTTGACGTTAAAGGTTTTAGCGGGGGCAGAAGAAAGAGTGATATTGCTGCGGGGGAATCACGAAGGCCCGCCGGACATGCCCGTGAGACCTCATGAGTTGCCTTTGTTATTTACAAAGAAATATGGTGCCCAGGGACGGGGGTTGTACGAGGCTGTAAAGGAGCTTTGGGAGTTCTTACCGTACGCCGTAGTGGTTACCGGCAGATACGTGATGGTGCACGGTGGCGTGCCTACCGATGTAACTTCTCTTGACGATATTGCGTATGCACGTGACGCACATCCCGAATCGAGCGCATTTGAGGAGCTGCTGTGGAGCGATCCGATTGAGGGCACGGGCTCGTTCAATTCGATACGTGGTGCAGGCAGGATGTTTGGCGAGGATATTACGGATAACGTTCTTCGTGTCGCGGGCGTGAAGACCATAATAAGGAGTCACGAGCCGTGCGAGGGTGTAAAAGTACAGCAAGGAGGTAAGATTCTCACGCTGTTTTCAAGGAAGGGCGCGCCGTATTTCAACAATCGGGCTGCATATTTGCTGTTAGACGGGAGCATGCTGCGCGAAGCGAAAGATGCTGAAGAGTTAGCGAGAAGGGGTGCGAGGGTGTGGTGACGAAGTGACTTTAGACAAAAAAATAAATTATAGACACAGATTAACGCAGATGATGAAAACCAACTTTGTTCTTCACCCTAAATAAATCCGCGTAAATCAGTGTCTTAGAGAGATGGCAGTTACTTTAGATACTTCTGGTAGAAAACACCATCCCAGTCAAACCCTTCCGCCCTTTCCAGACACCACTGGAAGAAATACCCCCCGAATCCTAATAGATCAAGAGATTCCAATCAAAATCACTCTCATGATCATTCCTGCCGAGAACGAAACGACGATCATCAATCCAGTCGCTTCGAGCATATATTTAACGCCCAACTCGTGAAGCATAACAAAGAACGTAGCAATGCAGGGGAAATACGTGGACAATATGATGCATGCGATCGTCAATTGCTGCGGACTCATGCCCAGGGGCAATAACATGCCAATCGCTATGTCCTTCCTCAGAACTCCGAGCATCAACGCGACAATCGCGCCTTCGGGCAGACCGAGCAACGTAGTGAGAATTGGCGAGAACACCATTGAGAGCACGTCCACTGCGCCAAATATATAGAGCAGGTTCACGATGAAGATACCAAGGATAACAAAGGGAACCGCTTCCGCGAGAAATTCATACGCCTTTGACCACGTCTTTTTTAGTAACGTTACGGGATCGGGTTTACGATAGGGGGGAATTTCCAACAACAATTCGGGACTCTCGCCCTTGACGATTCGTTTCAACAGCAAGCCTAAAAGGATGTAGAGCACTAAAAGGGTGGAATAGACGATAAATATCCATTTTAAGCCGTATCTGCCCAGAATTGCGAATATCATTGCTGACTGTGCCATACAGGGAACCGAGATTGCCATGAGCGTCATCGCGATGAATCGCTGCTTCTTCGTCTCCAGTATGCGCGTGGCTAACGCACCGGGAACGTTGCAGCCGCAGCCTAATATCGTCGGCACGATCGCCGAGCCGTGCAATCCGAGTTTGTGCAACCCTGTATCAACGAGAATGGCGAGTCGTGGTAAATAGCCCAGGTCTTCCAGCACACTGAGCATGAAATAAAAGGTGATGATAAATGGCAAAACCATGCCAAAAGGGACATACAATCCCGTCGTCAGGATACCCAGCGATTGCTCGAAATCCAGCGCTTCAACCGTAGATGTACCTATTAATATATCGTGAAGCAGCCCGCTCGGCGCAAATGAATTTACAACGCCTACAATCCACGGGCCATAGTAGTTACAGAAGATTGGGTCCATCAGATATTCGATTATCGCATTCCCAATCTTGATTATGAAGAGGAACATGAAGAGTATTACGAGTATCGCAATGGGAATACCAGTCATGGGCTTCACCGTGGCATCGGCTATACGTTCCCCCACCGTGTGATGGCGGTGATGCACCACTTGAACGTCCCGGATGATCTCGCCGACTTTCAACCACCGTGCTTTTTCAGACATCAGCTCGATCGTTTTTGACGGCTCCGCACTATGCGCCTTTGATGCGAGTTCCTTTATTCCCTCCCCGGTTATGGCACACGTCGGAACCACCGGTACGCCGAGCAGCGTTTCCAATTTAGCTGCGTCTATATCAATGCCGAGGTGCTTTGTATCGTCCCACAGGTTCAAAGCAACGACGGTGGGCTTCTTCATCTCCAGAGTTTCTAAGGTCAGGTAAAGATTTCGTTCCAGATGCGTTGCGTCTACAACGTTTATCACGATGTCCCCTTCCTGAAGCATGGTCCGAGCAACTTCCTCGGCTTTTGAGGTTGCTTCTAAGGAATACGTGCCGGGAACGTCAATCAACTCGAACTTCTCGCCGCCAATGGTTGTAGTACCCTTTGTAAAATCAACCGTCGTGCCGGGATAATTCGACGAAATTACGTTCACTCCGGTCAGGCGTGAAAAAATAACGCTCTTACCAACGTTTGGGCAGCCCGTCAGCGCTATCTTCTTCATTGCACATAAAGTATAACTGCCGTCTATTTAAGCAGACACAGATTCGCACTGATTTACGCGGATTTAAATTTTCATAGTTTCCGGATTAAAATGCGCCGCGCCATCCCTCGCCCAATGGCTATCTGCGTGCCTTCCACGTCTATGACGAATGGGCCTCGCGCAGGTTGTGTCGCGATTAGTTTGACGATTTTGCCTTCCATGAGTCCCATCGTCCTGAAATGGTGCTGTCTTCCACTGCCATGTCCCAACGCAACAATCTGCGCTCGTTCACCAGGTAACAGCGTGGTAAGGGGAACACCTCGCCCATCCGGGTTCACGTCTCTCATCAGTTTCTCCACAGTATGTATTTATTAGATAGACATCTCTCTTTTTCTTTTACTCTATTGAGTTTATTTAGTTTAGTTAGTTAGTGGAGCAGAGCTAAAAATGGCGGGCAGAATTTGTAGTGAAGTAAGAAACTGCAATCCTGAAGTGTTAGAGACGGTGATAGAGATAGCAGTGGGAATCGCGAGACAACGTGTAGAGGGATGGAGTATAGGCACGCTATTTGTGGTTGGGGACGAAGAAGAAGTGTTAAAGAGGTCAAAGCCCTTAATCTTAGACCCGCTTGAACACTACCCCCTGGAAGTGAAAGATATACGAGATGCAAACGTTCAGGGAACAATAAAAGAGCTGGCAAAGCTGGACGGCGGTTTTGTCATCAGTGGCGACGGCTCTGTTCTTTCCGCAGCACGCTATATTGAAGCGAGTTCTCGCGGTATAGATCTCCCAATGGGTTTTGGCAGTAGACACATGGCTGCCGCTTCCATCTCTAAAGAAACAGATGCCGTGGCGGTAGTGGTGTCAGAGAGTGACGGCGTGGTGCGAATATTTGGCGACGGCGAGTTGATTGCTGAGATAATAACGGGAACAGGTGATTTGGAGAAGGTAAAGCCACGTATAAAAGGTGAATATGAGAAGATAGTAGAAAGGGACTTGAATGTGACGATGATCGTGAAGAGAACTTGAAGCTCTATCCACGTTACCCAGCAATGAAGAGCCGGTCTAATGTTGTATTGAATGAAATTATAGACCAAACAAAGCACGAAAATAGAGCCATAATATCCCTC
>JAUWPM010000002.1 GCA_030611585.1 Methanosarcinales archaeon
TCCATGCTCCCCATAAATTCATGTAGGGGACATACAAATAAAAAGCTTTTCGGTTTTTATTGTCTCGTTAAATCATAAAAGCAGGCTTTATATTGCAGTTGGTAATTATATGTTCCCTATGATTTGACGGAGTTAAGGTTAAAAAAAGAAAACCTGTGCTAAAACTTTTTCGCAAGCAAAAACCTTTGCTAAAAAATATACGTTTCTTTGGTCAAGCTTTTCTTTGTAAGAAAAGGTTTGTTATGCAATTTTTACTCTTCCCAGTGAAGTTCAATCTTCTCGCCCTTTGAGAAGTTTGCTTCAAATAGGTCCAAACCTTTAACTCTGCCAAATATGGACGGGACATCATCCGAATCCGCTATGGCAACAAGGGTGTCAAATTCCTTTTCAACGAGTTTGATTTTCAAATCGTGAATATATGCTATCAATCTTGCACCAGGGACTACGCCCTTTATTTCAACATACTTGCCAGTTGTTATGTCATCAACAAAGAAGTTCCCTAAATATCTTGGCAACACGCAAAAATCCGCCCCTGTATCAGCCAATACCTCATCTACCCAGATCCATTTATTTTTCTTTTTTGAAAAGATTTGCATCTGTATTCTTGGTCTTTTGACACCACCAAATATATCGCTTTCTTCCGGTTTATAATCGAATTCTTTTTCCATGTTCAGTTTAACATATTAAAACCTTTTCATGTGTCCGCCATGCCACGGAAATCTTTTTTTTAGGGTTCTTTGCCATTATTTCATCAAACATTTCCTCAGGATTCAGTCCATGCCAGACATCCTTTCCATCAATCTTTATTACATATTCAAACCTTTTTTCCATTTCCTTTTTCATTTTTCCATCACCGATTGTTCATGTAATAACTATGTCATGAGACTATAAATAAGTTCGTTCGTATTTTTTATACTCAGGAATCGAAATAAAGAAGTTGCCAGAGAGACTTTTCGGGATTTTCCGTGGAAAGGATTTATTGAAGCTCTTAGAGGAAACCGAAGATGAATGGGATATTTAATCGCAGCAACATGCAAGCATTACGGGATAAAGAAAATAGCTACATTCGACCCGGATTTTAAAAGGGTTGATTTCTTGGAGATAATTACGTAAACCACAAGATTACACGGATTTTCACGATAGATTTTTTTTAGACACAGATTAACGCTCGTGGGCTCTGCCCACGTAGAGTAGGAGGAGGTCTTTCGACCACCGTCCCCTCATCGAACCGCACGTACGGATTTCCCGTATACGGCTCTCCTTTGGCGTTGCCCCATTGCAGGGAGTGAGATCACCACTTAGGGTTCAAGAGCGTTGACAACGATTTCAAGCCCAGATTTTTCAAAAATGCATTTAATATACGCCGATTACTGTTGTAGCTCTTCCTCTTCTCTTTGAATGCCCGCAACCTCATTCTTGTCCATTCATCGAGTCCTTTGTATAGCCAATTGACGTTTGCTATCTTGAAGTAGTTTCCCCATCCGATAACAATTGGATTGAGCCCCCGAATTACCATTTCAAGATTAATCGGCAGATTTCTGCGCGTAGCACGCCTAACAGCATCCTTGTATTTTCTGACAGCCTCTTTTCGTGGCACTTTGTGGCTTATATAAACCGTAAATCCAAGAAAATCAACGCCTTCAGAAAAATTCTTTATCTTTGTCTTCTCTGGATGCAGCGTAAGTTCCAGATCCTCTAAGATTTCTCTCACATGATTGTATGCCTCTCTTGCCTCTTCTTCATTTTCGCAAAGCACTAAGAGGTGAGTAATGCAGGGGAACCGCCCCCCTACGTCCTCTCAGAACCCGGCGTGAACCTCTCAGCTCACCGGGCTCCCATCATCCAGCCGTAAATGGCTTTGCTTTCATCAAAGATTCCTCCCATCTCCTGGTTGATCTTTAAATCAAGCGGATGACCCAACCCCTTCGCTCTATCTCCATTACAGAGACTTCATCACTAATACGAGCTGGTCCGTCCCTATTCCCCCACATCGGTACTCTCCCACTTGTGGGGTCCTCCCACTTGTGTTTCTCCCTTAACATCGGGGGATAGGTTCCCACGTTCCACACGAGAGCCTGGATCATGTTCACGCCGCCTTTATGCCGGACGCCATCTGGGCAGTAAGCAGGTTTTCCCCCAGACTTATCCCAGGTCAACGACCAGCCCCTGGTTTTGACGCCGTCCATACGCTTTCGACACTTCCTCAGCGGTTCACTTACGTTCGTTTCCATGATCTACACCTGATCCCATCTTGTGGGACCTTTTCCTTAACGCTCACCACCATGGCTTTTAACCACAGCAGCTTAAGGCGGTTTGAAGCCTGCTTCCTGCAAGCCGGCTTCGAGGGACCAAACCCTCATCTCTCGTGCAGCCTCGTGGCGCACAATCATCTGCATATCTAACTACTTCATAGCCAAGTCCTGCCATCTTTTCATCGAAATAATGCAGATAGATATTGGCTAAGAGCGGAGATATAACTCCACCTTGCGGCGTGCCGATGACGTTCTTCGCCAGTCCCTGTCCCTGTTCCATTATATCCGCCTCGAGAAAAGACCTTATCAATCTCAAGACTCTGCCATCGCTTATTCGTTCTGCCACCGCATCAATGAGCTTTTCGTGGTTCACCGTATCAAAGAAGGCTTTTATGTCCGCGTCTACCACCCATTCGTGTCCTTCATCCTTGACATCTTCTATTCGCTCTATCGCCTGTTTCGCACTCTTTCCCGGTCGGTATCCAAAGCTTGAGTCCAGAAACTCGGCTTCAAATATCGGCTCGATGACGTTCTTCAACGCTTGCTGCACTACTCTATCTCTGATTGTTGGAATGCCCAGCGGTCGCTGTTTACCGTCTGGCTTTGGTATACATACTCTTTTCACTGGATTAGGCTTGTACATGTCCTGCCGTAGCAGTCGCTGAATCTCATTGAGATTCTGCTCCAGATTCCGCTCGAACTCATCAATAGTCACATCGTCTATTCCACCTGCTCCTCTGTTCTGCTTCACTTTTTCCCACGCTTCGTTGAGATTCCGCCAGTTCCAGACCTTGTCAATCAAGGAATGCCACTTCCTCTTTTCCTTTCGCTCTTTTCTCACCAACCCCCAACAAGCTGTTTCAATACACAAACCACCAGCCAAACCTTTTCGGCAACTTGCGTAGCGTCTTTCTCCTGAGCCTACTTTCGCCGCGTTCCTACTTGATTTGTGCATCTATCTCACCCATTGTTCGATTTCGCCAAAGCAGGATTCCTTCGCATAGTCGGTGTTTTGTCCTCCCGGCTGTTACCAACCTTTCACTGGCACCGACATCATCGCTACTATGAATCCGTCCGACTTCTCGTAGCGAAGCATTTTGATCAAACTTTCTTAAAGTTTGTCGCATCATTCCGGCTTTCCCATCCAAGTTATACCTTCCTTACCTCAAAACTGAGGGCGATACGAGACCTCCCCCGGTCACCCAACCGACCATTCATCTTCATCCCGACCCTAAACAGACATGCTAACCCTCTATGGTAATCTCCCGTTTTTGGGCTGCGTTTGCATACGGTAAGTCCCCATAGAGGCATCGAACTTCCCCTATCAAAAGGAGGGTCGTTGTTAGCATATCCCACCTCTGGTTCGCTATCCCCCTCACGAGGGACACCTTGCCACTGTTGGCTTCTGCATAAAACTTTTTAGAAAAAAGTTTTATCAAAAACCAGTTTCTTTGATCAAACTTTCTTTGTGAAAGAAAGTTTGATGGTCTGGCCCCTTATTCGGAGTAGACTTTACTTAACAACAACGGCTTTAGACACAAATAACACAAATCAAATAAAGTACTGTAACGTAACATATCTTACATAAATAATGTGAGATATATAGAGACCCATAGACTAAAGGGGTCGTGGCCTAGTCCGGAAGGGCAGCGGGCTCCAGACTCGCCGATCGTGCGTTCGAATCGCACCGACCCCATTTCATTCCCGCACATGCTTCATTATATGTGCGATCTCAGGCATGATTATCCCGGTAAGTGCTAATTTCACCGCGGCTGGCGAGCCGGGCAGGCAGAAAATAGCACGTTGATTTATTACGCCCGCAATCGCACGGCTTAATACCGATGCAGTACCTATTTCCTCGTAACTCTTCAGCCTGAAGAGTTCGCCAAATCCCGTTATCTCCTTCTTCAGCAGTTTCGATACCACCTCTATGGTAACGTCATTTTTCGTCAATCCCGTGCCGCCGGACATGATAACGAAATCAGCATCGGCGTTCAGGGCGTTTGATATACCTTCATGTATCTTATCCTCATCATCTGGTAGCACGTTGTAATACACGACTTCATGCCCGCTTTTCCGCACGAGTTCCTGCGCGATTTCGCCTGATAGATCGCCGATGTCCGTTTCACCTTTCTCTCTATTCCAGTATTTGGAGGTGCTTATCGTGAGTATTGCGCATTTGTAATGCTTCTGTGCGCCGCTCTTATGCTTTTCCGGGACGGTCATTTTTTCTTCCATGTTGTTCTATATATACTCAAATCACAGTATACATAGAATTAAAAGAGGTGATAAAAAATGGCTTTTGAATGGCTAATTGGAGTAGTATTTTTTGCAGTGATCGTATTGGCATCTTCGATAAAGGTAGTGAAAGAATACGAACGAGGCGTAATCTTCAGGCTTGGACGTTTGGTGGGCGCGAGAGGACCGGGGCTGTTCTTAATCATACCCATCTTCGAGACCATGGTAAAAATAGACTTACGAGTGTCTGTCTTCGATATTCCACCGCAAGAGGTCATAACCAAGGATAACGTCACCACGAAAGTGAATGCAGTAGTTTATTACCGAGTGCTCGATCCCGAGAAGGCAGTAACCGAGGTAGAGCAGTACCAGTATGCCACTGCTCAAATCGCTCTGACCACGATAAGGGGCGTGATAGGGCAGTCGGAGCTGGATGAGTTACTCTCCGAACGAGACAAGATCAACAAACACTTGCAGGTCATAATAGACGAAGCGACCGACCCCTGGGGTATAAAAATCTCCGCCGTGGAGATAAAAGACGTTGAACTGCCGAAAGAGATGCAGCGTGCAATGGCGGCACAGGCAGAAGCAGAGCGGAATAGAAGAGCTCGTGTTATTGATGCAGATGCCGAGTTCCAGGCGGCGAAGAAGATTGCAGAAGCTGCGAACGTCCTTCAAAAAGAAGAAGGTGGGATGTTCATCCGAATGTTACAAACGATAAAAGAGGCAACGGAGGAGAAAGCTACTACCGTGGTCATTCCGTTCCCGGTAGAAATGCTCGAGGCTTTGGGATACCGATCTGAGAGCAAGTCTAAATCGAAAGAAGAACCCGTGGAGACAACGGAATAAAATTTTAAAGAAAGTTAGATGGGGAGGCAATTCTTAGAAATCACCGAGAAGAAGGAAGTGGACGCGATAATCTCGCACGTCGCCGCAGAAGTGGCAAGGGCACGAGCGAAAACAAGCACGTCCGTAGAAAAAGTGAACGTAAATGAGGCACTCGGTAGAATTGCTTCCGCGGATATTTTTTCCGCACTTAATGTTCCACCGTTCGATCGGGCGATCATGGACGGCTACGCAGTTGTAGCCTCGGATACGTTCTACGCCGATGAAAATAATCCCGCTTCTTTGATTATAACCGGCTCTATATTTGCTGGCGAGTTCCCTTCGCACGCCGTAGACAAGGGCTCGTGCATGGGCATATCCACCGGTGCACCACTGCCAAAAGGAGCAACCGCCACGGTAAAAGTCGAGAACACCGCGGAGTATACGGAGGTAGTCGAAGGTAAAAAGCTAAAAAAGGTGAGGGTATACAAGCCCGTCGCTCCGGGTGAAAATATCATGCTTGCGGGCTCGGATATAAAGCGAGGCGAGCGAATAGTAAGGAGTGGAACTACGCTCACGCCACGTGAGACCGGTGTCCTGGCTGCTTGCGGGCTAAACGTAGTTCTTGTTCGTAAAAAGCCGACTGTGGCGATCATATCCACGGGCAATGAACTAATAGCGCCGGGAGCAGACCTCGAGCCCGCGGAAATATACGACGTTAACACGCAGACACTCAGCGATTCCGTTCGAGAATGCGGTTGCATCCCGTATTTCCTTGGTATTGTTAGTGACGACGTAGAAGAAATATCGGGGAAGCTGAAACAGTCGTTGGAAGCAGGCGCAGACGTTATAATCGCGTCTGGCGGGACCTCTGCGGGCGTTGGTGACTTACTGCCCAAAGTGATAGAAGAGCTTGGCGAGATTCTCGTGCACGGCGTGGACATAAAACCCGGGAAGCCGTTCATCTTCGGAACTATCCGGGGTAAGCCCTTTTTCGGCTTGCCTGGTAATCCGACGTCCGCATTGGTTACCTTCAACCTTTTCGGCGCTCCGTTGCTTCGCACGATATCGGGTATTTCCGCACAAAATCATGAAGAATGCGGAAGAAGAGAGGAAAAGAGAACAAAGGCTAAGGTAGCGCAGAGAATCTTCTCCGAGCGTGGACGGAATGAATACGTACTTGTCAATCTCGTTGCAATGAAAAAGCCAGAGGAGGAAGCGCCATTTCTTGCGTATCCTATTCTCACCGGCTCTGGTGCAATCACAACGCTATCAAAAGCAGATGGCTACATATTCATGGAGAAGGGAAAGGAGATAATAGAAGAAGGGGAAGCGGTGGACGTTGAATTATTTATTGACTGAACTACCAGGAACACTGAAAACTAAACTCTATTATTCTTCTCTCGTGGAATAAGCCCTTTCAGGGCTTGCGGGTAAGCCCCTCCTGGGCTTGCGGGGGCACGGGCGGAGCCCGTGATGGGCAGAGCCCACGATGTGTAATCTGGTGGTTAATACTTTTCGGAGTGACTATATTTATATTCGACTTTTTTATATGTACATACTATCCCGCCTTAACTCAGTTTGGAAGAGTGCGCGGCTGTAGAGTAGCGTTTTAGATCACCTCCCAAAGATCTTATTACCGCGCGCGGATACCGTGCTGTCCCCGGTTCAAATCCGGGAGGCGGGATTTTAAAAATAAATGACCGAACTAAAAGAACTGCTGAAAAAGTTAGCGGAGGCACAGGGCATTTCGGGCTACGAAGGGGAGATACAGAGCATCGTCAAAGCCGAGTTGGAGGATTATGTAGACGAAATAAAAATCGACCAGTTAGGGAATTTGATAGCCACGAAGCACGGTAAAAAACCTTCCGTTATGGTTGCTGCACACACCGATGAGATCGGGCTTATGGTGAAGCAAATAACGGACGAGGGTTTCCTGAGGTTCTCGACCATCGGCGGCTGGTTTGACCAAACGCTGTTAAATCAACGGGTGATTGTACACGTGGAGAGTGGCGGTTTGTACGGCGTTATCGGATCGAAACCACCGCATAAAATGAAGAAAGAGGAGCGCGAGAAGGTAGTAAAAGCAGAGGATATGTTTGTGGACGTGGGTGCGCAGAGCAGCGAAGAAGTGGAGCAGATGGGAATTTTCATCGGAACGCCAATCACCACCGATCGGCACTTTGTGAGTCTCGGAAACGACCGGGTTACCTGTAAAGCTTTTGATAATCGGTCCGGCGTTGCAGTGATGATAGAGGCACTGAAGAGGGCGAATACCGAATTCGAGGTCTACGCCGTAGGGACAGTGCAAGAGGAAGTAGGGCTGAAAGGTGCACGGATAGCATCGTTCGGGCTCGACCCCGACGTGGCGATCGCACTCGATACCGATATAGCTGGGGGGCATCCGGGAATAGAGAAGAAAGACACGACAATAGAGATAGGTAAAGGGCCGGTGATTACCGTTTCCGACGCTTCGGGTCGCGGCATAATAACGCCGCCCTCTGTATTGAAATGGCTGAAAGAGACTGCGGCTCGTTATAAAATCGGATACCAGCTCAGCGTATCGGAAGGTGGCATGACCGACGCGGCTATAATTCATCTCACACGGAGCGGTATACCTACCGGTGTGGTCGGCGTGCCCACGAGATACATCCACTCGCCGGTAGAATTGCTGAGCTTAAGCGACCTTGATAACTGCGCGGAACTCGTTGCACGAGCCATCGAGCGAGTGGGGGATTTCTTCTAAGTCCTGTCTGTCCTGTCTTGTACCGTAGCGTAAAGAGCTATTTTGGAAAGAAAAATGCCTTTAAAAGTGAACTTCGGTGGCACCGTTCCCTTCTCCACCATTGACTGGCGCGGGAAAGCCTCGATGGTGATATTCCTCAGAGGCTGCCCGCTCCGGTGCATCTATTGCCATAATTACAAACTCCTGGAAGACCCGAACTACGTTGAGCAGGAAGAGATAGAAGCGGAAATCCTAAAAAACGTGGGTTTCATAGACGCCGTGGTTATCTCCGGCGGTGAACCCTTTATGCAACCGCACGCAATAGAAGCGATCGCGGAATTCGTAAAGAAGCGCTCGTTGTTCGTTGCCGTGCAGACAAATGGGTTTTATCCCGCGGTTGTCGAAGCCATGCTAAAGAAGAATCTCATTAACAAGATCTTCCTGGACGTCAAAGCACCACTATCGGATGAAACGCTGTACGAGAAACTAACGAAAGTCGCGGGTGTAGCAGAACGGGTGAAGAATACGCTCGCAGTTTGCATTCGGGCAGGCGTAGACCTTGAACTGGTAACGACAGTATTCAAGAACCTCGTTGGCACGGAAGAGGTGAAGCGCATAGCAAAAGAGATTGAAGAGGCGGGTGTTGCAAACTGCTCATACGTAATACAACAGGGTAGACCTGAACTCGTTCCGGAGCGCGTAATAGCCGATGAAGACGAGTTCAGCCGCGAGGAGCTGAAGGAACTCGCAGCAGGTGCGTATCATGCCGCGGGTCTGAAGAAGGTCAGGATCAGAATCAGAACCAGAGAACACGGCGAAGAAGCGGTTTAAGGTGGTTGGTGGGGAGTCAAGTCAAAATGGTAAGCATCTTTCTTGATGCCGTTCCCGCAAACCTGCTCGTTGCACGGGCGGTGTGCGGAGATAACGAGGCTAACAATGCAACTTTCTTCTGCCTCGGGCTGTTGATTCGGATACGGGGGGATAAGAAGCTCGTTCTGAATCGAGAGATTATCGAGCGGGCAATTGGCCGGGAGTTGACCGAAAACGAATGGCAGAGCGTTACCTGGAATTACATCGGTGTAATATCTAAAGCGGCGCAAAACGAGCTGGTATTTGAGGATTCAGAAGAATCAAAAGTCATGGACGAATATTGGGACAAACGGTTAGAAAGTTGCAAAAACCACGAGTTGTGAACATATTTTATGCTGCATTAGAGCTAAGGCTTGCACGAGGAGCTGTGGAAAAGTGACTGCAAGAGAGGTACAGGTATTAGCATTTGTCGGTGCGCCGGCGGCGGGTAAGACCGAAGCGGCATCAGTAGCAAAAGAGCTGGGTATTCCTGTCGTTACGATGGGAGACGTGGTACGGGAGGAGTTAAGAAGGCGGAATCTTCCGTTAAGTGACGCGAATGCGGGCAGCATTGCAAATGAGCTGCGAGAGCGAGAAGGGATGGATGCAATTGCAAAACGGTGCATCCCGCTTATAAAAGGTATAACCCTAACTGACACAGAGAGGGGAAAATCGGCAAAAGCAGTTATTGTGATAGATGGAATACGAGGCGTAGCAGAAGTAGAAACGTTCAAAAAAGCATTTGGCACGGATTTCGTTCTCGTTCGGATCGAGGCACCTCTTGACCTCAGGTATGAGCGGATAAAAACCCGTGGTCGGGGTGATGATTCGTTAAATACCGAGGAGTTCAAGGAGCGTGAGGAAAGAGAAAACCGGTGGGGTATGGGCGAAGCAATGGAAAAAGCCGATAAGATTGTTAAGAACGAAGGCTCTTTGAAGGGGTTAAAAGAGCAGATAAAACGGATTTTAGACTGCCAAAACTGATTTTTTCATTGTATATAAAGTATAACTGCCTTCTCTTTAAGACACGGATTAACACACAACTTTTTTACCTTCGGTAAAAACCTTGACTAAAATATTCCTGATGTTTTTCTTTTAGCACAGGTTTTCTTTTTGTAAAAAAGAAAAAGTGTTGTGTCAACGATTTAGTTTGTTCCGAGTTATTTATACCATATTTACCGCACTTGCAGCTTCCGTGCTCCCTGTGGAGACCAACCGGTATTGTCTCTTCGCTCTGCTGCCCTTTCTCTCCAAACTACCCCCGGAATGCATGCTCGCCAGATACGTTGATACAGTGGTCAGCCGCAAATTCTCCTCGAATACGGCTTCGTATATTCTCCTTATCTGTGAAGAAGTGAACCAACCCTTCGGTGCTCGTTCGTCAAAGCGTAAAAAAGAAGCCAGTCTTTCTTTAATCGTGAGATCTCCCCCTTCGTAATCGTAAGCATTCCTAACCGGTAGGGGAGAAAGCTGCGCCTCTAAAAACTTTGCTACGTCTCTTATCGTAAGCTGTCGGAGCATTTCAATCTGTAAATCGCCCTCCTTCTCTATGGATGATTTCACTCCTTCTTCATCCGTCACTTCCACTCGCACCTTCATTCCCGCCTTCACCCCTTCACCTGTTCACTGAACAAATGAAACAAAAGCAGAGGTACTATATAAAGGTATATGGAAACGGCACGTAAAACCCGCTTATTTCCATTGGAGCGAACGAATGAATAAGTGAATCACAAGCGGGGGTTAAAAACTTTATACCCTAAAAGATAAAATCTTTAGATAGCGAAGAAAGGGGCAAGCCGAAATTGGCAGAGAAGAGAGATTACTACACTATTTTAGGTGTGGATAAAGGATCGTCGAAGGATGAAATAAAGCGTGCTTATCGTAGATTAGCGAAGAAATACCATCCCGATTTGAATAGGGAGAACCCAAAAGAGGCGGAAGAGAAGTTTAAGGAGATATCCGAAGCTTATGAGGTGTTATCCGATCCGCAGAAGCGGGCGAATTACGATAGATTCGGGCATTCAGGTGTTAATTTTGGTCCTGGAGGATTTGAATGGTCTGATTTCACAAGATATGGCGACGTAGAGGATATACTTGGGGATTTACTCAGGAATTTATTTGGTGGTAATTTCGGATTCGGTGGAAGTAGAGGTGGTGCTCGAGCGAACGTGGGGTCTTCGCCGTTTGACGTCTTCTTCGGCGGCGGGGGACCGGGTTATACAAGGGCAGAGGAAAGATACGGACCAGAAAGAGGAAGCGACGTCAGGTATGACCTTGAGATAGACCTTGAAGACACAGCGAAGGGAATGGAGAAAGAGATAGACCTCGTTAAAGAAGAGAGTTGCCCTTCGTGTAACGGCACGGGTGCGAGTGCAGGAGGATTAGAGACTTGCTCTGTGTGCGGCGGGTCGGGGCAGGTACGAAAATCGCAAAGCATGGGCTTTGCTCAGTTCATGTCCATCTCCGCTTGTCCGCGTTGTGGCGGTAGTGGACACGTGATAACGAAACCGTGCAAGAATTGTAAGGGCACCGGAAAAATCGGAGTGAACAAGCAAATATCAGTGAGGATACCGCCGGGTGTGGATACCGGGAGTAGATTACGGATTGCAGGTGAAGGAGGCGCGGGGGAACGAGGAGGACCGCCGGGCGATCTGTACGTGATAATGCATGTGAAAGAGCACGAATTCTTCAAAAGAGCGGGTAACGACCTATTTTGTGAAGTCCCGGTTCGCTTCGCGCAAGCGGCATTTGGTGATGAGATAGAGGTAAGGACGGTCGAAGGTGGCAGTGCACGGATAAAGATACCCGCCGGCACGCAATCGGGCACGGGCTTCCGGTTGAAGAACAAGGGAATGCAGGATTTAAAGGGATATGGCATAGGGAACATGCTGGTGCGAGTGAAGGTCGTAACGCCAAAGAAACTGAGTAAAAAGCAGAAAGAATTGCTGTATGAATTTGATAAAGAGGAACAAGGACAAGAGCAAGAACAAGAAGAGGGAGGAGTAAAGCAGAAGAAAAGTTTCTCCTGGTGGAGCAAGAACAAACAGAAGTAGAAGTGAATAATATATGAACGAGGAAGGTGAGCGGTATGAGCGCGAAGAGCGAAATACGGACCCCGATACTATCGGTTGTGGGACACATAGACCATGGTAAGACCACATTACTTGATACACTACGGGGCACGGCAATAGCAGAGAAGGAAGCAGGTCGAGTTACACAGCATATAGGCGCAACCGAGATTCCTATCAGTACGATAAAGAAGATCTGTGAACCCTTGAGACGGGACTGGAGGGGAATAGACGTGCCAGGTTTGCTTGTCATTGACACTCCGGGTCATCATGCCTTTGCATCATTGAGGAAAAGAGGAAGTGCGTTAGCTGACGTGGCGGTTATTGTGGTGGACGTGATGGAGGGCTTTCAGCCTCAGACCTACGAATCGTTGAACATTTTACGATTATTAAAAACCCCGTTTGTCGTGGTGTTGAACAAAATAGACCGGATAAAAGGGTGGCAATCAAGGAATAAGCCGTTCCTTATTAATTATACTGATCAGCCGGAATATGCGCGTAAGGAAGTGGATGCGCGGGTATACCAGATTGTAGGCGATCTTTACGATAAAGGTTTCTCGGCGGATCGGTACGACCGGATAACGGACTTCGCAAGGAATGTGAGTATCGTGCCGGTGAGTGCGAAGACTGGAGAGGGGATTGCGGATTTGCTGCTCGTGCTTATCGGCTTATCGCAGAAGTACTTTGAACGAACCTTGCAGCTTCATTTAGAAGCCGCGGGCGTCGGCACGATATTGGAGAGGAAGGAGGAGAAAGGTCTCGGAACCACGATTGACGTGATTTTATACGATGGGAAGCTCAGCGTGGGGGATACGATCGTTGTTGGCAGTGCAGAGGAGGAGCCAATAGTTACAAAAGTGAAGGCGTTGTTGAAGCCACGCATTCTGCAAGAGATAAGAATGGAGCAGAGATTTGAGCGAGTGAAAACGGTGAATGCCGCTTCGGGTGTGAAAATAGTTGCTCCTGATTTAGAACTGGCGCTTCCGGGGTCGCAGGTGCGAGTAGTGATGGCGAAAGAAGACGCTGCGACGCTTGACCGCGTGATGAACGAGGTGAAGAGCGAGATAGCAGAACTGAAGCTGGAGAAAAGTCCGGAAGGGATAATCATAAAGGCAGATACCATGGGCTCTTTGGAAGCACTTGCTCTGGAGCTGAAGGATAAAGGAATAGAGGCGATAAAAAGAGCAGAAGTGGGTAATATATCCAAACATGACGTAATCGAAGCTACTACGGTTAGGAATCCTTATTTCAGGGTTGTTTTAGGCTTTACCGTTGGTATACTTCCGGACGCAAAAGAAGCGGCGTTGCAAGCTGGGATGCCGGTTTTTATAAACGACGTTATTTACCGATTGATCGAAGATTATGAGAATTGGGTGAAGGGCGGGAAGGAGAGAGAGAAGCGGGAGCTTATGGAACGGGTGAGCACACCGGCGAAGATAAGGCTACTGCCGGGATGCGTGTTCAGGCAGAGCAAGCCGGCTGTTGTGGGTGTCGAAGTGCTCTCGGGGAAGATAAAGACTGGTGTGGAATTGATAAAAGCGGACGGGACAAACGTCGGGGCAATAAACGAGATACAGGATAAAGGAAAGAGCATAAAAAGCGCAGAGCAGGGTATGCAGGTGGCAATTGCACTGAAAAAGCCAACCGTGGGACGGCACATCAACGAGAACGACGTGTTGTATGTTAATATAAGTGAAGACGCAGCGAAAGAGCTAAAAAAACTAAGCGGGGTGCTGTCACCTGATGAAGAGGAAGTGTTGGAGGAGTTGGCGGAGATTAGGAGGAAAAGGCAAATCGGGTTGGGGTGAATGACATGTGGTCGTTTTGGATATGCACCGAAAGTTTTATATGGCTCCGTGAGATAAAAAGATGTAGTGTAAATACAAGGGGTGATATGCATGCAGATGTTGGGATTTGGAATGCCTGGAGCAGCAGAAATAACTGTAATTTTAGTTTTTATTGTTCTTCCGATTGTCGTAATAACAGTGATTCTGCTTGCCATCAGATTCATAATTAGAGCAGCGAAGGAGAAGCCCAAGGAAGACTCAAAGCAGACGGAAATAGCGGACGAACTTAAAAAATTGGCAGAGTTGCATGATCAAGGAGTTATCACAGATGAGGAATTTAATGAGCAGAAAAAGAAACTGCTTCGATAGCATTTTTGCTCAGATTCGATTTTAAATCGTTATCAAAGTGCATGAAGGGGCGAAGAAATTGACGCGAAAATATGGTTATAAACCAAAAGCACCGTTGCTGGAAGATTTAAGAAATACCTGGCCAAACATGAGCGACGATGAAATAATAGAGGAAATGAGAAGAAACGGTTATGTACCTTTCCGTTTATCTTTTGGATATAACTACCAAAAAATTGCCTTTAGAAGAAAGAGGACGTAAGTGAGGTGGTCGAAATGTGGAAGGATAAAGGGAGTGAAAGATGAATATCTCGCTGGATGATCTCATGGGGAGTGATGAAGAAGCAATGGCTGTTTGTCTGGCGATTTTGTATCTTAGATATCATCCTTCGTATCGAATTAATTTTTTTATCCACCCTTCTACCACTCCAAGTGAGATACTCACCGTTTATTTTAGCACATCATCTCCAGAGGGATTAGAAAAGGTGAAAAATACAATGATTGCGTTTCATCGCAGGTTTGACCAAGCTTTAGCTTTAGATTCGGGACAAATAAATCACTGGGATATAGGCGTATCCTCTGAGCCATCTGAAAGAGATAGACCTAGAAGATTGGAGACAAGAAATGAGTGGTTAGAAGAGTTAGAGGCAAGATATTTCACAAGGTTCAAAGAGGCTTTTGAGGTATTTGTCAAAGTAGATAAAATTCCAAATGATTATCGGATAGTCATTAAGAAATTCCTGCAGCTTGCCAACAGTAGAATAATTGGTAAGGAATTTACGAGCGCCGGGAGTGTAAAAATCCCTTATAATCAAATATCGGTAGTGGGTGAGAGATTAAGAGGAAACGAAGCCGAGTTTATAGATATTCTTCGCGAGAGTAGAATAGCTTACAGAGGGCCTCAAAGTATAACTGCTTCCCGGGGTGTCCTTTCCGAGTCCCCATCTAATATTATCATTCCATCTGTTGCTGCTGCCCTCCACGAGGATTTGTAGACAAGCTGCTTTAAACTCAAGACTTTTTAAAGATCCCCTCGTGTCGTCCATTCGTCCATTTGCGTTTTTCTTAATTGTTTCTCTAACTTATCTATCAGTTCGTCTCTCTTTTTTAGTTTCTTTTCCTTTTTTTCGCCTTTGAAATAATCTATGTTGTCGTCTATACTTTCGGCGTATGCTTCTTCAATTAAATCCCAGTGGGAGATCTGTCGATCTGTTAACCTCTCAAAACCAGTCTTCTTAAATTCCTTCTCTGCATCAGGGTTATATTTAAATGCCCATAATGCATCATCCTCGTCTTCTTTGCTTTCTATTTCAGGTAAGAAGCGTATTGGAAAGAGTAGCAAAGCCATCTGCTTGGCGTATGTCTCAACAAACTGCTTGTTTAAAATCGCAGCTATATCCCTTATTGTAATCCACACGGTAGGTCTGTCACGCAGTATATTCAAAACAGCATCTAAAAAATCAAAGGCGTATTCGTCCTCTACCCAATCAAAAAAATCATCCAAATTCTCTACTTCTGACATTTTATCACTATATAAATCGTACACCTCCAAGTTTTAAAAAACCACAGTAATCAACAGCTCATTTTCATCTCTTCTTTATTAGAGGGGTAAAGGACGGCAAGATGGAGAAGTGGATAGAGAGCCTGCAAGGGGAGATTGCGGAAGACTATCTCTATACGATTTCATTAATGCAAATAAAGGTTTGATGAGGGGAATATTTCTATGCCAATCTTCAAAAGTCTCTTAACCGCAAGCCACCCAAGAATCACGAAAAGATATAAAGAGCACGAAAAGAGTATTAAGAAGAAGGTGTAACATAATATAGAAAGGAGAAGGTAAGACCAAAATGCAGATTGTGATAAGCGATTCAAAAACGGGTAAGGCGTATAAAGTCGAGGGTAAGGACACGGAAGCGAATGCGTTGTTCATTGGTAAACGGATAGGGGAGGTTGTGGATGCGGACATTCTCGGTCTGGGCGGATATGCACTGGAGATAACGGGCGGCTCGGATAAGCAGGGAATGCCAATGCGAAAAGACGTTGCGGGTACCGCGCGGAAACGGATTTTAATCACGGATCCTCCGGGCTACCAGCTAAAAGAGCGTGGTAAAAGAAGAAGAAAATCCGTTCGCGGTAACGAGATCTCCACGGAACTCTCGCAGATCAACGTGGTCGTGAAGGAATACGGGAAGAAGCCGATTGGGGAGCTATTGGTGAAAGCGGAAGAGGCGTGATATTAGCTCAACGCTATGCTATTTGAAAACGGTATGCAAATTGAAACTCACGTCCAAAGCGTAATCGCAGGAATCCAGTCATCGTATTCCTCGCCATTGGCGTCTATGAAATCCTCGCAGGTAATTAAACTACCATCTAAAGCTGTGTGATTTTGTTTGTGAATTATCTGCGGATATGAGCCTGTTATTATGGTGTAGTTGTACGTTTCATCTTTTAAAAGTGTGAACGGCTCATCGAAAGAGATATTATGCCAATCGCCTTTGTAGCCGTTCCAAGTTGCTGTTACATTCCAATCGGTGGTATTCCAAATCCTTACGTATTCTGAATGTCCGCCTGTACCGGAGCATGGATAAGTGTACATTTTATAAACAGTAATCGTTTGATTCGGTGTTATCGTCCCGTTGTGTATTCCAGAGATGCTCGGATATGTTCCGGGACCTGTGTCAAATACAGCTTTTACTGGTGAATACCAGTCGTAAAAGAACACATCAGTATAATATTCAGCTACGTCTTCATTTTCGATGATCAGCCCAACTTCCCTGTTGTTTGTTGGACTGTACTCGTTCCAGTTGATGCTCGAAATCAAAACTTCACGGCAATCAACAATCACACCTTTGTTGTGCGTTTTGTTAAGCCCTGTGCTTTCAATATCAATAAATTTGGCATCTAAGTTTAGTCCTTCGTTTGTTGCAATGCCCCTGACATAATCGATTGTAGCTTGGTTACGCTCAAAACTATACGTTGGGTTCAGTAATATCTTCACTTCACAGCCGCTCCTCGACGCGTTGATCACAGCCTCTAAGAACGGATTCGGTTTTGGCTCTGCATAAGTTCCCCAATCCTTGTAAATATAAAGCTGCTCGACGTAAACAGAATTCTTTGCTCTTTTTATCATCCCGATAATAGACTCCGTCTGCATCAATGCGGTATCCGGAGCTAAGACCGGCGAAACATTAAAATCACCGGAAACAACTTCGCTGTCGAACGGATGCGAGTAATTGCCAGTCGGGATTGTGCGATTTGGCACGAAATCAAGAGGCGGGCAGCCATATTTATCCCCGTAGATCGAATCGTTTGCGGTGAAAGGGAAACTGTCCCTGCTTGCGGGCTTCCAGTCTTCAAAGAATACCTCGCGGAAATAATCCGTTACAGCCGGATTGTTTATAATAACGCCCCAGCCCCTGTTCCCAAAAGTATTGTTGACCGGCACACCCGTATTTTTCCAGTTCTCTGACATTACCATCGTCGTTTCATTGTCTATAAGTGCGTATTTCGCATGATTGAACGCATATCTGTCATGAATACCTCTGTCTCCATCGTTTATCATAAACCGGACCTCTCCGCCTGCGGTAACGGTTTCGTTTGCAATATATCTCTCTTCATCGTCAATCCCATTTACCGGGTCGCCTTCAAGCATTATTTTGACTTCAATGCCTCTTTCTATCGCATCTATTATGTGATCCATCAGATAGAAATTATGGAATTGATAAACATTGAGGTAAATTGATTCCTGTGCGTCATCAATTGCATTTCCAATCGCGCTAAAGCTGCTGTCCGGCGATGTGAATACCGTTACATTTCCGTTAAAACGGAATGTCTCGTAAGGGAAGTGCGATTGCCCGACAACGTATACTCGATAGTCATCCCAGTCTGCAGAGGTATTTGTATCTTCGTATTGCCCAGTGGTCTCGTTTCTGTCACGCTCTAAGATGACACCTTCATGTACGTCTTTCACTGGAGCGCCGCTCCAACAAGCACCGGCATAACCAGAATTGCCGTAAATCACGACGTCTATTGTCTCGCCTTCACTGTTATTCATGATTACTTCATCTCCCGTATTGGCTAATTTTAGACTGCCCGATTTTATCATGTTTGGTGTGGAGTTGTCAGAATTAACACAGTATTCAAAATCCGCTCCCAGAAGCATCTCTTCGTAAAATGCTGTTGCGTTGTATGCGAGGTATAGGCTGCCCTCAGCATTTATATTCGCCCATTCCGGGAACGTAATAACGCCTTCCGTATCTGTTATCTGCCATCCACCTACGTTGATAGAACTCTCGGTGGGATTGTGTATCCTTATAAACTCACCATTGGTATCCCCAGCCAGATATGTATCATAATATACTTCGGTAATGATAGGTGCGGGACTCGTTGCCGTGGCAGAGCATCCAAAGCACACAAACGCTATTGTTGCGAATACAAGAACCGCGAATAGCAATGCCTTTCTAAATTCTATTTTTACACTTATCGTTTTTTCTCACTCCAATCCTTCAGTTTTATCCCTTTTTATATTATTCACCATCGCCACTTTTAACCCCACAACACCTCTTCTGCAGCCTTCTTCACTTCCGCTCGGTACTTTTCCGGCGTATAGACCCCGATTTTATAAATCTCCTGGAACGCCTGGCTGAGCATTGACACAAGCGATGATACTTCCCGCAGACTCTTGAATTCGTTCCCGATAACAACTTTCGCCGCACTCTCTTCTAACTCCTCGCCTTCGCGACTTTGGAAATCCAGTAAGACGTATTTTCTATCTACACCCGTTCGCTTGCTTATTTCCTCTTCTACTTCCCTTAACCTTTGTTCTTCGCTTAATTCTTCTGCTACTTCTGCGTCCAGCGTGTTTATGTTCGCATATACCGCCCGTTTGAACAATCGGCGCTCATTTATCCGCATCATCATCTCTTTTGGATAGCCTATCGCATTCCTTAGTGCAGTGTTTATTTCGGCATCGTCCATTCTTCTTAATGCGGCTGCATAGACCTTCGATTCCGATTCTGACTTGTATTCCGAAGCGATAAAAGCTTCAAGCGCATTCAAAAACATCAACTGCACTATCCGACCCGTGTGATGATTATAAACCGTGGGGTGCATCAAGAATCGTGAAAAGAGCAGATATTCCGCAGGTAGTATCCCTTTCTCAGTTATGACCAGTTCTTCGTTGAAGAAATCCAGCCCTTGAATGAGTCTGATATTGTCAACAACGCCGTATGCCACGCCGGTATAATACGAGTCCCGGACTAAATAATCCATCTTGTCCACGTCTATCTCGCCATTTAAAATCCTCGAAATATCTCGCTTATACCGATTTTCAGTCCGTTCTCCTTTTATGTAGCCCTGTATCTTTCGCCTGTCCAAGCGATATTCTTCTATGACTTCCGCAATAGTCGGTGCCGATGAGTCGCCGTCTTTTGCCTTTTCCCGATTATTGTCATGCGCAAAAAGCACGTATTCAACGTCTTCGTGCCCTTTTTCCGTGAACTTCTGTATCAGTGGCTCTGTCACGTGCGAATACGGGCCGTGGCCAACGTCATGGATCAACGAAGCAACAAGAAGCTCCTGCTCTTCCTCTTTCGCTACGCCAAGCCTGTCAAGCAGAACGTTCATCAGGTGGTACGTGCCAAGCGAATGCTCAAACCGCGTATGATTCGCACCGGGATAAACTAAATAGGAGAACCCAAGTTGCCTTATTCGCCGCAATCGCTGCATTTCTACGGTGTCTACGATCGCACAGGCAAGCTCGTCCAATTCTATATATCCGTGCAGGGGGTCTCTTATTACCTTACGCATTGGACTTTCTTTATTTACTTAAAGTTAATCGAATATATTTACTTTAAATTCCCTACAATCCTATTCACTTTTTCCGCAACTTCAACAGCAGTATTGCCAAAAATTCGCACCATTGGCTCCTTTCCCATCGCACCGAGATCGAAGATCACGTCCGGGACGAAATTAAACTTGCCGCTTGCGGCTCGTACACCCCAGTCCATGGTTTTTACATTCTTCGGTTCTTTATCCCGGTCAAACGAAGCGACACTCATCCCCAACGATTTGCAAGCCTCAACTATCTCTGGCGAGTATTTCACGTTAATCGCGCTTCTGCGCGCTTTATCCTGTTCCATCATTGCCAATATCAGCCGTGCAACGTGGCTACTGACGCCGAAATCCACACAACCAGCAGTTACAACACCTTCCCTCGTAGGAACTATTCGACCGTTCACCGCTGCAACTTCTTTCTCGCTTGCTACACCCGCGATTGCCATACCTATGTTCGTGCCAACCTCAGGAATGACCGTTTCAAAACCGTCTATCTTTAATAACATTCTGACGGCTTCCTTTACGTTTCCCAGCGTCCAATACCGGTCAGCGTCGTTCCGCAATCTCTGCACCTGGTCTACCACGATCATCGTGGACACTTCCGCACCACTGATTATAGCATCATGCACGAACTTTTTTGCTGATGCTGCGGCATCCTGCAACGTTTTACCCTTCGCCAGTTCAGCAGCCAAAGCCGCGGAAAAGGAACATCCAGCACCGTGCACCACTTTCCCTGTTTTTATGATGGGAGAGCTCATTTCCGTGAATTTGCCACCATTGTAAAGCAAATCCGTTGCTTTCCCGGCTGATATTTCCGACTCGAGATGTCCGCCTTTTATAATTACTGCCGCTGCGCCCAGTTGGTGTATTTTAAGAGCGGCTTCTTTTACATCCTTCTTTGTCCTTATCTCCACACCGGAAATAGCGCCTGCTTCGGGCACGTTTGGCGTTACAACCGTGCAGAGCGGTAAAAGCTGCTCGATGAGCGAGTTCAAAGCGTTCTCTTCGAGTAAAACGCCGCCTGAGCCAGCCATCATCACGGGATCTAAAACAAACGGGATTTTGTATCGCCTGAGCGCCTTTGCTACTACGCCTATCATTGCCGTGGAATACAGCATGCCGGTTTTTGCATAATCCGCCGAAAAGCCGTTATCACTCATAATGGCTGCTATCTGTGCATCTACAACTTCAACAGGCACTTCGTGTACCTCGTGCACGCCATACGTGTTCTGAGCGGTGATAGCAGTAAGCACCGACGTGCCGTAAACGCCCAATGCCGCAAACGTTTTTATATCCGCCTGTATCCCTGCGCCACCACTGCAATCCGAGCCCCCGACGGTCATTACTCTTTTCATTTTTACTTTACTTTTATCACGCTGTACTTCTCCCGCATCTCTCTCGTAATAAAACTAAGTCCGCATCTATTCCCTACGATCTCTATTGTAATCAGCTTATCCGGATTCTTAAGGTTCACTTTTGGCTTCCTTCCATGCACCTTCTCGACCAGATCGTAGAAATATCCGCCAACTTCTCGTTCTACCTTTTGGCTTGAGATTTCTTCTTTCATACCCCTTCGTTCAACCCGGAATCCGAACGTCTCACCGGGCTCGATTTCGTCTATATATTGCCCTACACGCTTCTTCAGCATATCTATCAGGTTCTCTGGGGACGCAAAGAACGCATCATCTATAGGGATTACTCGCTTCAAGTAGGGGTATTTATTATGCTCTGCATCCTCTAAGAACTCCACGATGTCTTCCACACTCCCGATCACGACATCCCTGAATCCAGAACGTTCAAACTCGCCGTCCTTTTCTAAATTCTCTAATAGCCCCTCCTCTCTATCTCTATCTCCGTCCCCATCTCCTATCACCACTACGTTCCAATCATCCAACATTTTCATCCCTCGTGTTTTAAAAGTGCAAGCTAAAAATAAATTTTATCTTTTTGCGTGAAGATGTCAGGCCAATATTTAGCATACGTCGAGGACAATATATTTAAAGCATTGGATATGGTATATACTATTCAGTGCTCAGAGGGTTTGGAATGAATAATCATTCTTGAGGAACATCTGATGAAGACCGAAGATGCCAAACTGCGGATAAAAGAACTTATTGACAAATACACTCAACTCGTTGAAGAGAAGAGACTTGGCGAATATAACGAAGAGCTGACTAAAAAAGACTTTATCCTACCGCTATTCGAGGCTTTGGGATGGAATGTTTATAACAACCCCAACAAAACCGATAGTGTGTCCGCAGAAGAAACGATATCTAAAAAACGAGTTGATTATGGGTTCAGAATCAATGGCATACCAAAATTCTTGCTTGAAGCAAAAGCAATACCAGTGGATTTAAACAAAGCGAAGTTTGCAGAGCAGGCAATAAACTATTCATGGCACAAAGGCTGCACATGGGCGGTTCTTACGGATTTTGAAGGGATAAAGGTTTTCAATGCGGAATGGAAATCAAAAACCGTGAGGGAAAATCTGTTTTTAAACATCATTTGGAGTGATTATCTTGACCGCTTTGATAAATTGTGGTGGTTATCGAAAGAAAGCTTTGAGAAGGGGCTGTTAGACAAAGAAGCCGAACTTGTCGGAAAGAAAAGCAAAAAGATTCCGGTAGATAAACAGCTTTTAGCGGATTTCACGAGATTCCGAGAGATGCTTTCCAAGGACATAACGAAATTAAATCTGGATAAAGGATTAACAGAAGAAGAACTTGATGAATCGGTGCAGAGAATCCTAGACAGGTTGATTTTCATAAGAAACTGCGAGGATAGAGAGTTAGAAGCCCGAAAGTTAATGCCCGCACTGAGAGAATGGGAAAGCGTAGGAAAAAAGGGACAATTACTGAAACAGCTCAGAGCGATTTTTAATTATTTTAACGACCAATACAACAGCAAATTATTCCAAAAGCACTTATGCGATACGTTAGACATCAGCGATAACGTGCTCAATGAAGTGGTCTATGGGCTGTACCAAACAAAAGACAAAACGGTTTATTACGATTTTTCCGCTATTGAAGCGGATGTTTTGGGTACTATTTACGAGCAGTATTTAGGGCATATCCTGAGGAAAACAGCGAAAAGAGCAAAGGTTACGGAAAGCCATGCGAGAAGAAAAGAACAGGGGATTTATTATACCCCTCCTTATATCGTTGACTATATTGTTCGGAACACCTTAGGGGAAGTATTAAAACGCAAAAGACCGGAGGAAATAGAAAAAATCAGAGTTTTGGATCCTGCTTGTGGCTCAGGCTCTTTTCTCATCAAGTCTTTTGACCTGTTGAACGAATATTGGAAAGAGAAGGACAAGGATTACGCCCAAGCACAACTGGATACAACGGGTCAAGGCACGACATTTACAAGAAAGGCAAAGATTTTGCACAATAATATCTTTGGCGTTGATCTGGATAAACAAGCGGTAGAAATTGCTCAACTAAATCTTTTATTGAAGATTGCGGAGAAAGGGCATAGATTGCCTTTGCTACAGCAGAACATCAAATGCGGTAATTCTTTAATTGATGATGAAGGAATCGCAGGAGACAAAGCATTCTACTGGGAAGAAGAATTTAAAGAGATAATGGATGAAGGTGGATTTGATGTAGTGGTGGGCAATCCGCCTTATATCCAATTATCTATGGAACCAGCTATATCACAAGTTTGGAAAGAATATTTCATAACCCGTTTTAAATCATCAATGGGTAGATTGAACACTTTTGGATTTTTTATAAAACTTGGAATCGATTTATTAAAAGAAAATGGACGTTTGGGCTATATAATTCCAAATACGATTCTTACACAGGAGTATTATGAACAACTACGTGAAATGATACTAAATTCTTGCAAAATCGAACACATCGTTCACTTTTCAGATTTGCCTTTCAAGGATGCAGTTGTAGAAAATGTAATAATAGTTTTGAGAAAATCAAAGTCAGCAAAAGGAAGATTATCAAATCGTATCAAAATTATTGGAGTTAATGAGCGCTTAGATTTTGTAGAACAAAAACAAATATTGCAAAGTTATTTTATCCAAAATTACAAAAAAGGCTTTAATATTTTTTTAGATGGAAATACAATACAACTAAAGAAAAAAATAGAGCAGGATACAAAACCATTAGGCGAATTTCTTGAAGTTAATCAAGCAATAGCTTTAAAACATGATCGTGCAAAATACTTAAGTGAGAAGAAGATAGATAGCACCTACAAGAAAGTGATTGACGGTAGACATATAAACCGTTATTCTTTGAAATGGGATGGCCATTATTTGAAGTATGATGTTAAGGCAATACATAGTTGCAAGAGAGAGGATATTTTTCTTTCGACTGAAAAGTTATTTTTCCGTCGTGTGGGAGATAAATTGATAGCCACTTTAGACAATCAGAAATTCTATGCTCTCAATACACTTGTAGTGATGAATAAAAAACAGTATATTAATTTGGGTATACAATATTTTCTTGCTCTCTTTAATTCAAAGCTTATGAATTACTATTATCAAAATTTTCTTAAGTCTACAAAGCGGGTTTTCTCAGAGATCCAAGCAAGACAAGTTAAAAATCTTCCAATCAAACAAATTCCAGAATCCCAACAAGAAATAATAATTAAACTTGTAGATAAAATGCTTTCCTTAAACAAACGGCTAAATGAATTTGGTGACAAGAAAACAGATGAAAGAGCAAGAATAGAGGAAGAAATAAAGAAGACAGATAAAGAAATTGATGAACTCGTTTACAAGTTATATGACATAACTGAAGAGGAGAAAAAGATTATTGAGGGGTGCTAGAAAGTGAAATTAATGAGTTGGTTTATGAGATTTACGGGGTTACGGGAGAGGAGATAGAAATTGTGGAGGCGGCGGATAATTGAAAAAATGAAGGAAAAAGGTAGAAAAGAAAAAATGGATTTGGAAAGGGAATACTTTACCTATTTTAGTGAATTTTTTGAGAATGTAAAAGAGCAATTTAGGAAATCAGTTGGTTTAAAAGAAGTTGATGAATTATCTTCAGGAGAGTTAGCTTTTAGAGATGCTATAAGCTCATTGCCATGCCCAGTTAGTATTATAAGGTTAAAAATCGATATTACGAAGCATGAAAAGGCTAAAAATAACGTATACCATCTGATTACATACGATTTCTCTAATTTTGGAGAATCCTCAATAAAGTATTATGGCGAAGTTGACTTAGATGAAATTGAGAAATATAGAGAGTTGCTGGAAGACTTTAATATTGATAAACAAAAAATAGAATGGCTAAGAGATTTTAAAACACTCGGTTATGGCGATCCTGATCAGTGGTATTGGGTTTGGATTATACCGTATGATATTTTAGAAAATGCTGAAGAGTACGTCAGAGATTTCTTGTATCATCCCACAAATTCATTTTTGATGATTTTTGAAAACAAAATCCTCCAGAAATTTGAGAGAAAAATTGATTATAATTCCAAATATGGATTAAAAAATGACCCGGTACTTCCGTTATCTGAACTATTGAAAAAAGATAAAAGATTTAGCTCGTCTGTTAAAGTTGATAAATCGGGAAGGGTTCGTGAAAAAACAATAGAGGATCTGCAAAAAAGTATCTGTGGTATTCAATTAATTCCAAATGTGCCTGAAGAAGTGAAAAAAGTTTTTAATGGTGCTAAAAGACTCCGTATCTTTGGGTACTTCGAATATTATTTTTTCACTATTTCCGAACATTATGCATATCTTGCATTGGAATCTGCTCTAAGGAACAGATACAATGAGATATACGGTAAACCCAAGAACCATATTAGCCTTTACAAAGTTATTCAAAAATTAGTGAAAAAAGGAATTATTCCAAAAGGTGAAACCAAGGCTTATGATTATGGAAGATATTTCAGAAACGTTCTTTCACATTTAACTGAGCCATCAATAATGCTGCCAAGTTCTGTTACACTTGAAAGAGTAGCGTATCAAATAAATCAAATATACGATAGAGGAAATGAGGAAATAAAAAATTAATGCCGATGCTAAAAGATAAAGAGAAAATAAAGATAGCAGTTGCAGGAAAAGGGGATGTGGGTGAAGGTAGTGGAAGAGGAAGAATGAACAAAACAATAACTCTTAAAGAACATATAATCAATTACGCAAAGAATAAACGTTATTTCAATATAAACGATTTGCGGAAGTATTTTGATGAAATAGGAATTGATTTCAAAAATGGCACACTGAAAAAATATCTCTATCTCCTGAAAAGAGAAAACGTTATCTATGGCGCAGGCAGAGGCTGGTATTCCACAATAAAACCGGTTTTTGTATTGGATACAAAGCCCGTAGAAGAAATTAGAGCTTTAATAAAAGACAAGTTCCAACTCCTTGATTTCTCTTGCTGGGGCACCGAGCAGATAAAAGGTTTCTTTCACCACTTGCCAAGCCAATTTGTCACTTTCGTTTATGCTGATAAAGATTTTCTACAAGCCCTAAAAGATTTCCTGTCAGATAACGGATACAATACATATCAAAATCCCCGCAAAAGTGAAGCGGAAAAATATGTGGATTTAAAAAAACGAACGGTTGTATTAAGACCTTCCATTTCTTCGCGTGAGCCTAAAAATCAGTGTTTTGCAAAAATAGAGAAGATAATTGTGGATTTGTTTATGGAGACGAAAAAGGTCAATCTCATGGATAGGGAAGAGTGCCAGAAAATTATTTCCAATATAATCCTTAATTACCGCATAAATATGGCTGAGATGTTCGACTACGCGGAAAGGAGAAAAATAAAAGAGAAGATGCGGAAGATGTGTACAAACCAAAATCCACCTATGTCACATTTTTGTAAAACGTGGCAATAGTAGAATACTCGGCGAAAGATGATTGACAGAACATGTTTTGAAAGAAAATGGATAACGAATAAACATAGAGAAACAAACGCAGACCCAATATTGATAGAAAAAGCAATATATGCCTTTGAATTACTTGGGAATTTGGTTGAAAACGGCACTAATCTGATTTTTAAAGGTGGCACAGGTTTGATGCTGCTCATTCCTGAGTTGAAAAGACTCTCCATTGACATCGACATAATAACGGAGGAGAAAGATATAGCATTGTATGAAACATTCGATAAAATAGTAAGAGGAGGGGTATTCAAGAAGTGGGAGGAGGATAAAAGACTTGCAGAGCATAAAATCCAAAAAAGTCATTTTAAATTCTACTACTACTCTTCAATAGAAAATAGGATAGCATATATCATGCTTGATATTGTAAAAATGCCGTCTCCCTTTTCCAAAACAATCGAAAAGCCAATTATTATACCATTGTTTGAAGTTGAAAAAGAAGTGAAAGTACCAATCCCTACAGTAAATGGATTTACCGGAGACAAGTTGAGCGCTTTTGCTCCTACGACTATAGGAATTCCCTATGGTAAAGACAAGTCAATGGAAATAATAAAACAACTATTTGACCTTGGAATTTTATTTGAATACATAACTGACCTGAAGGAAGTCAGTCAGTCGTATAAAAGAATTGCTGAAATTGAAGCTTCTTATCGTAATATGAGTTTGCCTGCCGATGAATTTTTGCGTGATTCAATACGGGCTTCATTTCTCATCTCTCAGTTAGACTTTCGGGGGAGTATTAAGAACGATTATACAAGAGAACTAAGAAATGGAATAAGTAGGATTAGAAGTCACATAATAGGTGGTAGCTACTCTTTTTCCCGTGCTAAAGAGGATGCGTCAAAAGTTGCCTGCCTTGCTTTTTTAATTAAGGATGGTCGTTTGGATACGGATATAGAAAGACTGAAGCAAAATAGGGGAGATGTGGAGAAAATAGCGGATGTTCTTCTTCCAGGGGAATTCGTTATTCTAAATAAGCTAAAGGCGATTTCACCAGAAAGTTTTTATTTGTGGGCGATAGCTACTAAAGTAATATAGAAGCAGATACGAAAAGATAAAATCCCATCAGTGGACTAATAGATAGTGAAGGAAAATGAACAGAGAAAAATTATCTCAATCCTTGTACGATCTAACGCAAAAAAGATAGCGATTGTTGGCTCTTACGCAAGAGGTGAAGCGAAAACAGAGAGTGATATTGACATTCTTGTGAAATTTTCGGGAAGAAAGAGTTTGCTTGACCCTGTGGGAAAATAACATTAAAATACCCACCCATCCAACCACCTTAAACTATCCTTATATTCGACCGCGACGGGATAACCCGATATTACGGGATAGAAGAGGCAGAATAGAACGGCGGCTAAAGTAAGAACAACTGCAATGACCGCAACGAATTTCCCCGTTGACACCTTCTGTTGCAGTTCCTTCATTCCGTACGTGATTGCGAATATCATAAATGGCACTGCAGGAACGAAATGATAGATGAACAGAGTTCTGGTGATCAGTGCATAAGGAATCCAGAGCAGTATAAAAGAGATCAGAATGAAGGGGCACCGGTAATCGTAATCCTGCTCCTGCACCCTTGCCTTCATCGCACCACGCAGAAACTTCGCTGCAACTACAATTAAAGCGAGAATGCCACCCCACCATATCGCGGGATTGCCCATTAACACAATTGTTGAAACCGTGCCATTCACAGTATTGGAAAACAGCCAGAGTGGTTTAAGCATGAGCGGCCAGCTCCACCAGGGAGAAGAGAAAGGATGTGTCGCTCCAACCACGCTCCATGCGTGATAGCCAAACATTCCGAACTGTTTCATGCCAACATCCAGAAGACCATGACCGGTTCCGGAGAGCATGTACGGAATGTACGCTGCAATATAAATGGCAGCGGAAACGAACAGCCCCGCCAGAACTATTTTATAGTCGCTATAAAACGGTCTTTTATTCCTTAAATTGCTGATTAACAGAAGAATTAAAATCGCAGCTAAACCAAAAGCAGCAGTCCATTTTGTCGCGAACCAGAGTCCAAAGCAGACAATGCAGATGAAAAGTGGCTTTTCCGGGCTTCTCGCCTCTTCACCATCATTTACGATGCGAAGATAGTCGAAGAAGAAGTAGAACATCAATAAAGAGAAGAGTGCGATATATGTCTCCCCGGTTGCCAATCGGGCTATAGCGAAATGTGCGAAATCAAAGGTCAGAAGAGAAGCCGCGAATAAACCCGCTACGGTGCTCTTGAACATGCGTTTACCAAACAGGAACATTATGGGGATCATCGCAGTTGCGGCTAAAACGCCCAAAATCCGCCATCCAAATGGATTCATGCCGAAGCACACTATGCCACCCGCGATTATGAGCTTCCCAAGTGGCGGATGCGATGTTTCATACGGGTCCTTGAGATTTAAATGCTCCCAAGCAGTTCGCACAAAATAAATCTCGTCGAAATAAGTGCCGTATTTATATGATTGTACAAGCGGAACTTCTATTATATCCTGCTCATCTATTAGCCGCTCAATATCTCCGCTCTCGCTATCCGATTCTCCTTCTGCATACACGCAGCGTATCGGCACGATTCTTTTATTCTCGCCTGATACCGCCACAATCTCACCGATTTTACCTTTTGATTCCGACACGTCAAACGCGAATTTGAGGAATCTTGTACTCGTGTTGCCCAAATTGAGTTTCTCCCACGAGCAATAATGCGTATTGTCATACGAGGAGAGCAACCTCCATTTGCCTGGTTCACCGCCATAAACGTCAAATTTTGTTCGTTTCTCATCCCCCAGGAAGACATAAACCTCTTTCACCTGTTGAACCTGATCGAAATCGAAGATGATTTGGTTATCCCCGGAAGTACTCCCGGGTACCCAACAGGAAGAAGGCATGCTGAGAGAACCTACGTTAATAAGAGCAAGAACTAAGAACAGTATTGTAAGCGCCGAGACAGAGGCTATTTCTAACTTTCTTATCTTTTCCATCTTATTTATGCATTCAAGTTCAATTTAGCGGAAACAAATATAAAGAAGATGCGAGAAAAAAAAAGAACCATCGAAATCTCCATAGTGCTCCCGGCGCATAACGAAGCGGATAAAATACGGGCTGCGGTACGGCAGACGAAGCAAGCGTTAGCTGAGTTCTCTTCCTCCTATGAGATCCTCATTGCGGAAGACGGTAGCACTGACGGTACGGCGGATATAGCAAATCGAGTAGCAGCCGCAGATTCCTCTGTCCGGCATATTCACAGCGATACGAGATTGGGCAGAGGGAAGGCACTCAATCACGCCTTTAAACTCGCTCAGGGCGATATTTTAGCGTACATGGACGTTGACCTCTCCACCGATCTGTCGTATCTGAAACCGTTAATAAACGCGATAAAGGAAGAGGAGTACGATTTCGCAACGGGTTCGAGGATGCTGAAAGATAGCACTGTGAAGCGGTCTTTAAAGCGAAAAACGATGAGCACGGTTTTTAATCTCCTTGTTCGAATAATCTTGCGATCACCGATCCGGGACCATCAATGCGGGTTCAAATCTTTCCGCAAAGATGCATTAATGCGTATTCTGACTGAAATAGAGGATGAGCACTGGTTCTGGGATACCGAGCTGCTTGTCCGAGCACAGAGGAGCAGGTACAAAGTAAAGGAGATACCAGTGACCTGGGTGGACAAAGGCGGCGCAGGCACGAAAGTGAACGCGTTCACAGATAGCACGGCAATGTTCTCTAAAATAATAAAGTTGTACTTTAATTTGAGGATAGGAGCGAAAAATGAGAGTTATCTTTTACACCGGTAAAGGCGGCGCGGGTAAATCGGTCATCTCAAGTGCAACGGCATTAAAACTATCTGAGCTGGGTTACGAGACTCTGATTATCTCTTCAGACCCGGCGCATACCCTTTCGGATGCGCTTGAGACCGCGGTGCACTATACGCCGACGAAAATCGTGGACCAGCTCTGGGCGATCCAGATAGACCCTGTACGAGAAGCACGAGAGTCGTACGGAGTGATACAGGAATACGTAGTCTCTCTGTTCAAGTCGAAAGGGGTTGACGAAGTGCTGGCATACGAAATAGCTGCGTTGCCGAACATGACTGAGTTCGTATCGCTGCTAAAGGTGGTTGAGTTCGTGGAATCGAATAACTACGAGGTCATTGTGCTCGACACCGTGCCGTCGGGCGACGCACTTAAGAACATTTATCTACCTACGCTCATCGGATCCACGGCTTCGAAAGTCATCAAATTCGTAGCGCCTCTTGTCAACATCGCGCGAATAGCAGAGCCCATCGTTGGGTTGCCATCACCGGGCAAAGAGGTAATAAAGCAGGACCTCAAGCTATTGGAGATTCTCAAAAAGCTCAAGAATATCATTGCGGACCGAAAAGTCACCAGTTTACGGTTGATTGCCAATCCCGAGGCGTTCAGCATACAGAACCTGAAAAGAACGTACCTCATTGCAAATCTATACGACATCAACGTTGATCTCGCTGTAATGAACAAGATAATCCCGGAAGAGGTGAGCGATTCGTATTTTAAGGAGTGGAAGAAGGCGCAGGGAGAATATATGGCAGATTTGGAGGCTGCGGTTCATCCACTGCCACTAAAAAAGCTCAGGCTATTCCAGTCGGAAGTAAAAGGGTTGAAGCTCCTATCCGCGGTTGGCGATGAATTGTTCGGCGATGAAGACCCTGCTCAGATTTACTTCGAGGGTAAGGCAATCAACGTACGGGAGTCAGAGCGAGGGATAGAAGTCGTCGTTCCGCTTCCTTCTGCAAGCAAACACAAGGAGGTATGCGAGGTGGAGAGAGAGGGTGAAGACCTGTCAGTGGTTATTTCTACGGATATCGGCGAGGTTAGAAACTTCATCCCGCTTCCTGCGATTGCACACACGATGAAGCTGGACAAGGCGAAAGTTTTAAATGATGAACTGCACATATACTTCATTGATGAGCGATGGAAGAAGGGAAGAAAATGAATTGGGAAGAGGATGATTTAGTGAAGGCGTTGAAAATCCTTGCTGGAACAACGGCTATTCCATTGAAGGTTGCTGCCGATATAGCGGGTGGCGTAGTGAGCTCTTTAGGGGATTATGTTCCGAAACCATCGAAGCTCGCTTCAAGTCTCATTGATCTGCGAATAGGCACGCTAAAAACGATAACTAATGCAATAGAGAAAGAGGTAGCGTTGTTAGAGCAGTATAAGGAAGACCTCGAAGCAGGGGAAGAAGAAGAGAAGAAGGAGAAAGTCAAGGTGGAATAGTGTAAATATTAGATACGATTTTTTCCGCATCCTCTGCCGGAGGATCTAAAACTATGAATATATATATTACATTCCGTTAGTGATCGTTAAGGTATTTATATAGGTATTGTATAGTAGTATTTAATCATGTTATCGTTAGAAAAGAAGATCCTATGCCTTTTGTTGAGAGAGGGAGAAGTACCGGTAGAAAGGCTAATAAAGATACTAAGGAACTTCAAAGAGTCCGAGGCGTCAGTAAGAACCGCCTTATCGAGATTAAAGAAGGAAGGATTTGTAGAAAGTAAAAAGAGCGGTAAAAAAGCCTCTTATTCCCTTACCGACCTCGGAAAGGATGCAATCGTGTTTAAAGAATACAAGCTGCTCATGCGTGATAGGAACTGGGATGGTCAGTGGCACATCGTAACCTTTGACATACCTGAGAAATTCAGGTACAGCAGGGATGTTTTGCGAAAGATGCTTCTTTCACTTGGTTATGGAACCCTCCATTCCTCTGTTATGATCTCCCCATACGATAGAGGAGAAGAGATAAAGGAGACGGTGCGTGAATACGGAATTGAAGATTATGTGGAGTTTTTTACCGCGAAATACGAGAGTAACAAGGATATAAAGGATATAGTGCCAAAAATATGGGACTTTAAGTGGTTGGAGAGGCAGTACAATAAATTTATCTTGATTTACAAGAATGAACTGGAAGAATTAAAAAAGAAAGTGGAAGAAGGAGATGGCATAGACCCAAGTTATGCGTTCTTGAAGGGAATTGAATTGAATGAATACTTTTCACGCATTATTTCTGCGGATCCTCATCTCCCATGGGAACTCCTCCCGGATGACTGGATAGAATTTAAGGCAGAGCGAGTATGCGATGAATATCTTCAATTTTTGGAGAGTATGGAAAAGGAAAAATGAGAAAAGGAGTTTTGGTAAAGCCGTATGAGAGATTGGAAAAAGCACAGATAGAGAAGATACACGAAGCATCCCTTTCTATTTTAAGGGACCCCGGGATAATATCATATAACAGGGAAGCAGCGGAAATATTCGCGGATAATGGAGCGGAGATTTCTTCCAACAATGGCTACTGGCGAATAAGTATTCCTGAGGGGCTTATAGAGGAAAGTGTAAAGCACGCGCCTTCAGTGGTAAAATTGGGTGCGAGAGAGAAAGAGAATAGTTTAGTTCTGGATGGCAAAGAGCCAAGGGTGAGATTTGGCACTGGCTCAGAAGCGAATGTGATTCTGGATATGGATGTAGAGGATTTTGTAAGCGAGAAATCGGGTATTGAAAGACGATTTCCTGTTTTTCAGCGAAGAAGAGGAACTGTTAAAGATCTTTGTCAGTCAGCGCATTTGTGCGAACTTTTGGAGAACGTGGATTTCTTTCTCCGAAACGTGAATATACAGGACGATGACATCACGGATGATAACAAAGACGTGAACAAGTTCTATGCTTCGTTGAACAATACGACGAAGCACGTGATGGCGGGATTGACGAATTTGGAAAAATTAGATGATGTAATAAGGATGGCAGAGCTTGTTTCTGGTGGTAGGAAAGAGCCGATAATATCTTTCATCGCTTGTGTAACTAAGAGTCCGCTACAATTTATCAAGGAAAGCACGCAGAACTTGATAGAAATGACAAAGCGGAATTATCCGGTGGTGATCTCAGTCTCGCCCCAGGGAGGTTCCACAGCACCCATTCAAGAGGCTGGAACGGTAGCACAACAGAATGCGGAGATTTTAGCAGGGGTTGTGCTCAGCCAGTTAGTGCGTGAGGGGGCTCCCGTATTATACGGCAGCAATCCGCTTCGCGTGAGGATGGATAACTTAGATAATATGTATGGAGCGCCGGAAACAAACCAATATTACATAGGCGGCGTTCAAATGGCTCGGTTCTACGGGATACCGTGCTATTCGGCTGCGGGCGTTGGAGATTCAAAATTCCCGGGAATAGAAGCTACGGCGGAAAAGATGATGTCTCATCTATTTAGCTCACTCTCCGGTGCTCAATACGTGCATTACGCATTTGGATTGCTTGAAGGGACGAATACTCTCTCTTTTGAACAGCTCGTACTGGATGACCTGCATGTAGGGTTTTGTAAATCAATGTTAAGGGGACAGAGGATAGAAGAGGAGCTGCGAGATAGTTTGGAAGATATCCGAGAAGTAATGGGTACATCTCATAAGATGTTCACGAGATATGCGAGGAAATATCTGCGTGCTGGCGAAGTTATCCCTTTCTATCCTTTTGATGGAGATGCGAATGAGACATTGATAAAGGCAAGAGAGAGGAAGGGGGATTTGCTCGCTGCTCCGGTGGAAGAGATCCCGGGGGATATAAAGAAGGGGGTATTTCAGGAATTCGACGTGCTGGAGCGGATAAGATAAAGAAAAAGGGGTGATAAAAATTTCAGAGGAATTGTTTGCGAAGATAAAAGAGAACGTGATAAAAGGAAGAAGGAATGAAAAAGACGAGGACCTTGAAGGAGGTAGTGTTGGAGAACCAGGAGTGAAGGAACTCATAGAAGAGGCATTGGAAGGAGGAATTGAGCCTAAAAGATTAATAGAGTGCATTAACGATGCGATGGTGACGGTGGGCAAGAAATTCGAGACGGGTGAATACTTCGTTCCTGATATGCTGGCGTCGGCAGAGGCGGTATCGGTGGGTATGGATGTTTTAGAGCCCCAGCTTTCGAAAGGAGGAATAAAGAAGGAGAAGTTTGTTGTTGCCACCGTAGAAGGTGACATACATGACATCGGGAAGAACATATTCGCGATGATGCTAAAAGGTGCGGGGTTCGATGTGATAGACCTGGGTACAGATGTCTCTGCGGATGAGATCGTTAAGACAGTAAAGAACGAAGATGCAGAAATTGTGGGTATAGGACTTTCTGCTTTGCTGACTACGACGATGGAAAACATGGGAGTAGTAATAGAGAAATTAAGAGAAGAAAAGCTGGAGAAAGAGGTTTTAGTTGGTGGAGTAGCGGTTTCAAATGAGTATGCAGATAAAATTTGTGCTATTTACTGTGCTGATGCTTTTGAGGGCGTAGATAAGGCTAAGGAGTTGGCGAAGAAAAGGGGTTGATGGAAATGGGTATGAGTGACGCGTATGATTATGCGATAAGAAGTGGGAGATATACGAATGGAAGTGAGATAATAGGGAAATATGATAATGTGAGAGTTTTGTGGGAAGATGAAATAACGAGGATGGTCTTGAAAACACATATCCAGAGATTGATACGAGGAAGAGACAAGATAAGAATACTGGACATGGGCTGTGGATACGGGGACGGATATGAGTTGTTGAGGGGTATAAGAGAAGAAAATGGAGATAATTGCAAGTATTTGATTACCGATGAGGAGATAGAATACAAAGGATTTGACATAAATGAGAGTTTTATAAAGGAAGCGAGTGGAAGATACGGGGGGCATAAAAACACGTCCTTTGAAGTTGCAGACTTCAGCAAAGGTTTTTCCTTTAAAGACGATGAATCATACGACATTTACTTCACGTCGTATGGCACGCTATCGCACAATGAAGACGAGGCAAATGCAAGGCTATTGGCAGATATTGCGGAGCATAGCAGTAATAATGGTTGTAAGAGCACAATTGTATGCGATTGGCTGGGAAGATATTCTTATGAATGGCAGAGTTTATGGGCGGATAAGGGCGACCCGAATTCAGGAGAAGAAGAAGATTGGATAGATTACAGGATTTCGTATTTCGGTGACAGGAACGTTAAGAGTTTTCCATTGAGGCTAATGGGCAGGGATGAGGTAGAAGAGGTGGTGAAAAGGGCGAATGAAATTTCGTCAAGGAGAATAAGGATAAAAGGCTTTTTTGACCGGTCTATTTTAGTTGGCAGGCACATGGAGACCGGGGAATACAACCGATACTGTGTGCCAATACGGAGAGTGGTGAACTCGTTGTTTGAGAGGAATGTCGTAACAGATTTAGAGCAACTGTTGATAGACTATCACAAGAAAGAGGGTACGGGCTTCAATAGGTTGAACAGATTCTTTGAAGAGTTTTGTATGCGCTGGAATGGCGTGATACGCTATACACACGAGTTGCTTTCTCCGGATAGTAGAGTAGTAAGCCCGCGCTCGAAAGCGGAAGAGGAGATAGAAGAAATCGTAGATAGCGAGATGTGGGGAGAAAATAGCAATCCACGTGCTAACCTAATAGAACCGCAACTGGGTTATTTGCTGAGAGAACTTGAAATTGACTTGCAAGAGGGTATTGGTGCTGCTCACGGCTTCATCGCCATACTGAATGTAAGTTGAGTGGCACATGCATACTTAAAATTCTGCGGATATTTACTTAACTTAAAGCTACTGGAGGTTTAGTAATTACTGAGGCGCTTATGCTGGTCATCAGTGAGAGGATAAATCAGTTAATAAAGGGAGTAGGGGAAGCGATAAAAGCGCGAGATAGAACTTACGTGCAGGAATTTGCGAAGAAACAGATAGAGAGTGGAGCGAGTTGCTTAGATGTCCATGTTGAAGATGCAGAAAGGATGAAATGGACAATAGCAACAATAAAAGAGGCTATGGATGTCAGTATCTGTATAGACACAACGGATACAGGGGTTTTAAAAGCTGCTCTTTCTGGATGTGATGAGAATAAAGACAAGACGATAGTGAATTCGATAGATTTGGGGAAGAGGTTGGAGCCTTTTTTAGAGCTGATAAGAGCGCATGAATGTGAATGCGTGGCACTGGCAATAGATGAAAAGGCAGGAATCCCGGATTCCGCAGAGGAGAGATTAGAAGTATGCAAGAAGATTCTTGATGCGACTTCAAAAGAAGGAATAGGGAAAGACAAGATATATTTCGACCCTCTGGTTTTGCCTGTATCGGTAAATAGCGAGAACGGATTGATAGCTCTGGAGACATTAGAGTTATTAAAGAGAGAAGGGATGAAAACAACAATTGGACTGACGAATATATCTCAAGACCTGCCAAATAGAGGTTTATTAGAGGCTGCATATCTCGTGTCATGCCTCAGATATTTGGATGCGGTTATGTTGAATCCGCTGGATAAGCAGGTGATGTCCGTGTTGAAGGCTGGGGAAGCGGTTTTGGGAATGGATAAGCGTTGCCGTCATTACTTACGTGATTACCGGTGAAATAATGGCAAGAGAGATAAAAAAAGGCTTCATGGGGGGGCAATATAAACCGCTCTCAGCCTATGATGTGGGAAGAATACATGAAACCGCGTTCAGGATTTTAGAAGAGATTGGTGTTCAGGTGGAGCTGAAAGAGGCGTTGGACATCTTCGAGCGTGGTGGAGCAAAAGTTGATCGTGGAGAGAAGATAGTGAAGATTTCCTCTGAATTAGTAGAAGAGATGGTGGAATCAGCGCCTTCAAAGATTGTTTTAGGTGGGCGGGAGAAGGAAAACGATCTCGTGCTCGAGGGCACGCGTGTACACATGGGAACTGGCGGTGCAGCACTGAATGTTATTGATGTGGACAGCGGGGAAAAGAGAAAAGGGACACTCAGGGATATAGCAGATATAGCAAAGCTGACGGATGCCCTTGATAATATACACTTTTTCGTAAGACCCTGTATAGCGCAAGATATACCTATTGATGATCTCATTGTAAACCAGTTCTATGCTGCTCTTTCTAACACCACCAAGCACGTGATGTCGGGATGTGATAGAGTGGAGAAAGTGGAAGAAGTAGTAGAGATGGCGGAACTCATAGCTGGCGGAGAATTACGAGACCGACCACCCCTATCGTTCATAACGAGCTGGATGGACAGTCCTCTCTGTTTCGCCACGGATATTACAAAAGTGCTGATTGAAGTAGTGAAGGAGGGGTTACCCGTGATTCTTTCTTCGGCACCAATGACCGGACTGACATCCCCTATTACGCTTGCAGGAACTCTGACTCAGTTGCATGCTGAAGAACTATCAGGGATTGTATTAACGCAACTTATAAATCCGGGCGCACCCGTGGTTTACGGCGGAATACCCTCTATGGTGGATATGCATAATCTGAGATTTATAGCAGGGGGTGTGGAGTTTGGGATGATGAACGCGGCTATATCTCAGTTGTCTCAGTCTATCGGACTTCCCAACTACAATTCTGCTGGAATTACCGACGCCTCAATACCCGACATACAGGCAGTATACGAGAAAGCATATTCTATATGCCAGTGTGCACTCTCGGGGTCCAATCTTATCCACCATGCGGCAGGTATGCTTGAGTCTTTGCTCACCGTGGATTATGGACTGTACGTCATAGATAACGAGATAATAGGAATGGCTATGAGGGGTGTGCGGGGGATAGAAGTGAACGAAGACACACTGGCTCTGGACGAGATAAAGAAGGTTGGACCTGGCGGAGATTATTTGCGTTCTAAACACACACGTGGACACATGAGGACTGAGTTCTTTGAACCCATGCTCGCAAGCAGGGAAGAGCGAGGAGATAAGGCTATACAAGGACTTGGCGGCATAAGGGAATTAGCAAAGTCGAAAGCAAAGGAGATACTTAATACGCATACGCCCACAGGTATAGATCCAGAAGTAGATAAAAGAATAAGGGAGAGATTAAATATCCTTATGTAGATATAGGATATGTATGTTACCGATTTCTGAAGTAAGGGATTATTTCCCGCGAATATCGCAGTAAGATGCGCATAGGGTCTGGTCCAACGGGTACAAAGGCGAAATGAGTAACACCAGCCTTGATATATTCTGCAATTTGCTCAATGCAATCATCCACCGTGCCAGCGATTGAAAAATCTTCTACCACTTCCATGGGGACAAACTCTCCGTATTCCTTGAATTTCTTCTCTCCTTCTTCATTTACCATTATCTTCGAATACAGGTCGGGTTCAACAATTGCAAGAGGTTCTGTCGTATAGCCGCCCTCCTCAAGAATTTTTGGCCAGAGAACAATAGAAGATTTGTAAGGCTCAAGCTTTTTAAGCGCGGACTCGTGGTCTTTTCCTATTGTAGTATAAACATATAATACGCGGTCTATTTCGTCCATTGACCTCCCGGCTTTTCTTGCTCCTTCTTTTACTTCTTCGAGATGCTTCTTATATAACGCTGGGCTCATAGAACAGGGTATCCAGCCATCAGCCATCTTGCCCGTTAATTCTCTCGTGCGAGGACCGTTAGCGCCGAAGTATATCGGAATGGACTCCTGAAGCGGATTGATCTGCAAAAATGCGTTCTTCAACTGCCAAAATTCCCCTTCATAGCTAAATACCTCGCCGGACCATAGTTTACGCATTATCTCAACAGCCTCGATAAGACGAGAAACAGGCTTCTTCCACGGAATGCCAAATTGCTCGAGATTCATCATCTCACCCGCACCCATTCCCAGGTTTATACGTCCATTAGAAAGGCAATCGAGTGTTGCTAACTTCTGTGCAAAAACGCTTGGATGACGTCTAAAAGAATCCGAGACACACGTACCCATTCTAATATGTCTTGTTGTTCCGGCGATAGCGGTGAACATCGTCCAAACTTCGGGAACTTTTCCTCCTGAAGGCACGGTTAACAGGTGATCAGCCGCCCATAACGAGTCAAAACCCATCTGCTCTGCTCTTTGTGCATCTACAATGTAAGCGCTCGTCGCCGGTGTAGGAGTTGATAGATACATTCCGAATTTCACTCCTTTCACTTTCATCGTCTTTTCACCTCTCCTTTGCTTTGCTTCGCTTTCCATTTGTGTTTTTAGTATATAAGCCTTACATAAACTATTAGGATAATGAAAGGAGATATTTGTACAGCGGTCTTCCTGCCCGAAGGTAAACGAGCAGAATTTAAACGCGGGTTTAGCATTTTAGAAGCTGCGGAAAGTATAGATCTGAAGATAGAATCTGCCTGCGGCGGGCAGCAAAAATGTGGCATGTGTAAAGTCATTCCTACGGGTAATTTAAGTAAACTAACACAGGACGAGCTGCGATTGCTAACGGAGGAAGAAGTTGAGCAGGGTTATAGATTAGCCTGTGCTGCGACTATTCAGGGAGATGTAAGAATAACAGTGCCGGTGGAGAGTAGAATAGGGGAACAGAGGCTGCAGATAGATGGAATTGAGCAAACTGTAAGTTTGGATCCCGCTGTGCGTAAGTATACAGTTGCACTTCCCGTAGCGACACTTGAGGATGTAAGAACAGATAAAGAGAGGATTTTGGAGAGAATAAAAGAAGTGTTCGGACTCGATTTGGAGGTTGAATACGGCGTGTATAAACAATTGCCGGGAGCAATAAGGGATGGTGAATGGACTGTTTCAGTGACGGTGTGGAATGGAAAGAGAATATTGTCGGTTGAGCCAGGCGTGGTCAGGCATGCATACGGTGTTGCAGTGGATGTAGGGACGACGAAAATAGCGGTGTATCTTTTGAATTTGAGGAATGGTGAAGTTATAGGAAAGGAGGCAATAGTAAATCCACAGATAAAATACGGCGAGGATGTTGTCTCCAGGATCAGTTACGCGACGGATGCGGATAAAAATTTAGAGAGACTGCAAACAAGCGTGATTGGGGCTATCGAGCAACTCATAAAAGACACTTGTGCGGAGGTCGGAGTGGAAACAAGACACATTTATGAGATTGTAGTGGTTGGAAATACCGTTATGCAGCATTTATTACTTGGTGTCAGTCCAAAATACGTGGGCAGGTCGCCTTATTGTGCCGTATTAGGAAGTGGAGATTTTAGGGCATCCGATATAGGGCTAAAAGCAAATGTCAATGCCAATGCTTATCTCCATACATTCCCCGTAATAGGGGGGTTTGTAGGAGGAGATCACGTATCCGCCATTTTAGCTACTAAGATGAACGAGTCGGAAGAAATGAGTATGTTAATGGACATAGGAACGAACACGGAAATAGCAATGGGAAACAAAGAGGATATGATTTCATGCTCCTGCGCTTCCGGTCCCGCATTTGAAGGATATTACATAAAACACGGAATGCGTGCATTGTCAGGTGCAATCGAGCATGTGGAGATAAATCCTGAGACGTTTGACGTGAGATACAGAACGATAGATGAAGTGCGAGCAAGAGGTTTATGCGGCTCGGGTTTAATAGATTTACTTGCAGAACTGCTGAAAACCGGTATGATGGACTCTACTGGGAAGTTAAACACCGAAATCGAGTCAAACAGAATAACAACAAATAAGGATGCAGTCGAATTCGTGGTGGCATGGGAGAGAGAGACAGACATAGACTCGGACGTGGTGATAACGCAGCGAGATATACGGGAGTTACAATCGGCAAAGGCTGCTATGCGGGCTGGAGCGGAGATTTTGATGCTGAAAAAAGGGCTAAAAGAAGAGGATATTGACGTTTTTTATATCGCAGGAGCATTTGGGAGTTACATTGAGCCGGAGAATGCGAGAATAATAGGTATGTATCCGGAAGTGGATTTGGAGCGAGTGAAGATAGTAGGAAATGCAGCGGGTTCTGGCGCAAAACTTGCGTTAATATCTGTAGAAGAGCGTACGCATGCAGAAGAGATAGCGAAGAAGGTGCGATATGTAGAACTCGCTGCCGAACCGAAATTCACGAGATGTTATATGCTGTCACATTATTTCCCGTTTGGAGGAACTTTAGCAGACGTAAGGAGGTGAAGAGTACATGGGTGCAGACGAAATGAAAGTAGCGTACATAGATTTAAGCAAAGAAAAAGCAGAAGTGAGGGATAGAAGCGATCTATCGAGCTATTTCGGAGGTGCAGGAGTGGCTTTTAAGCTGCTGAACGAATACAAAGATGTATTGCGAACGAACGCACTACGGGTTGAGCAGCCTATAATATTCGCAAAAGGGTTCTTTACCGGTATTTACCCTTGTGCAACGAAAGTTACAGCGGCTTTCAAGTCGCCTCTTACCGGGGAACTGGGCGAGAGTCATGCAGGAGGGAATCTCTCTTACGCAATGGCGAGTGCAGGATTAGATGCAATCGTTATCGAAGGAGCATCAGAAACGCCGGTTCATATACGAATAGATGAATCAGGCATAGAGATAAAAGAAGCGGAGAAGCTTTGGGGATTGTCGTGCTTTGAAGTTGAAAACCGATTGGATGGAAGAAGTAAAATGTATATCGGCAAAGCAGGAGAAATACAGATTCCTTTCGCTTGTGTTACCGTTGATAGATATAGACACTTCGGCAGATTGGGCTTGGGAACGTTATTCGGGTCAAAAAGATTAAAAGCGCTAACAATATCGGGTAAAAAGCGAATCAGAGTAAAGAGCAGCTATTATCGAGAAATACTTAAGCGGATAAAAGAGGATAACGACCTTAAGAAATACAGTGAGGGCTATGGCACTTCAGAGAACACCGTAATGATGAATGAAGTAGGTGGTTTACCTGCGGAAAACCTTCAAGCGAACAGGTTTAATGTGGAAGGATTAACAGAAGATGCATTCGCGAAGTTTCTGGTAGAGAAAAAGACATGCTCGGGTTGCCCAATAAGATGTATAAACGTAGCGAAGCGGGACGCAGATTCGCCGAGGATAGCTTACGACTATGAACTGATATACTCCTTAGGACCGCTGTTAGGGATAGGAGAAGCGAAAGAAGTTTTTAGACTGTTAGAGAAAGTAGAGAAATACGGTTTGGATGCAATAGCCACGGGGAACTTGTTAGCATGGGCAACGGAAGCGTATGAGAAAGGTTTAATTAAACTTTTAGTACCTTTAAAGTTTGGAGCAACGGAGAACTACTTGGAAACGATAGATAAGCTTGTAGAAGGAGAGGGGATTTACAAGGATTTGAGGAAGGGGACAGAGGAGGCTGCTTCGATATACGGAGGAAAAGATTTTGCTCTAACACTGGGGAAGAATGCAATGGCAGGGTATCATACAGGATATGCACTGATATTGGGGCAGGCGGCAGGACAGCGGCATTCACACATGGATAATAACGCATGGTTTCTGGATTTTGAGAAATATCCGTCGGAAGAAGTGGTGGATGAGCTCATTTCAGACGAGAAGAAGAGATGTTTGATGAATTCTATGGGGCTTTGCTTGTTCGCAATAAGCGTCTACGATCTCAAGACAATTTCTGAAGGACTTAACGCGATAGGGATAGATAAAAGCGAGGAAGAGCTTTTTGAAGTAGGAGCAGAGATATTCGAGATAAAGAAGGAGATAAAGCGAGTATGTGGGTTTGAATACGAGAAGTTAAGGTTTCCAGAGAGGTTGTTTGAGACAGAGAGCATGAACGGGTTTTTGAACAGAGAAACGTTGGATAAGATGCTGAAGAGGTATGTGGAGAGGATGTAGAGGGTGTGAAAAAAGATATTCTCGTTTTATCAACCTCACAGGATATTCAGTATGTTTCGATTTTCAAATCCCGTATGCGGGAGAAGTGCTCAACATTTTTAGTGAGAACGACCTCACTATTATGCAAAGCAATCCCTGCGATCATAGCATCTTCCGGATCTATCATCTTTCCCTCTTTGATTAATTCTCAATGTTCTATCTCTGCTCTTTTCCCGCATTTCCTCGATAACATCCCACAGCTCCTCAGCATCTCCTTCTTTCAAAAATCCAACTATTCCCATCAATGATTTCTTTTTTGTTAACCGAGAGATAATACCGTTGAAAGTTTCTCCTTCTCTTCTCTCTGCATCCAATCTTGCATATACCTCTTCCGATATAGATATGCTCATACTGCTCATTTTTTCCACCACATATAAGTTATAATCTTTCAATTTAAAGATATAATGCGAAAGTCTGGCGATTTTTACAAAAGCTGATGTTCAATTCATCTATGCTTTCCTTTGTTCCCGCACAATCTCGGGTAGCGGCTCTCCTTCAGATAGTATCTTCCTAACACGCCCCAAATCGTTACTTCTTATCTTCCTGACTTTAATGCCCAGTTTTTTTGCTATTTCTTCGACCCCTCTGCTTTTAAGGAGATAAAGCGAGTATGTGGGTTTGAATACGAGAAGTTAAGGTTTCCAGAGAGGTTGTTTGAGACAGAGAGCATGAACGGGTTTTTGAACAGAGAAACGTTGGATAAGATGCTGAAGAGGTATGTGGAGAGGATGTAAACACACTTTTTCTTTTTTGGGCAAAAAAGAAAACCTGTGCTAAAAGAAAAAAGTTTGATGCATAGGAATAATATAATCAGCGATTTCTTTTAGCCGTGCCAAGCTGTCATAGGCTTCGAGTAAATTGGTGTGATAAGCAGGAGGGATGATTTGTGGCTCGAAGTTCTCCTTAATACAGCATAGACCCTCTATTACCTCTTTACCTCGCGCTGTATTGATCAGTACAGATTGACTCCCGGGGCTGTGTCCGGGTGTTTTCAAAAGCTTCAGACCCGGGAATATCTCTTTATCTCCTTCAATCACTTCTATATCCTGTCTTTCTATTGCCTTCAGATTATACCAGGTGCGCACTGCAGGATGTGGGCTTTGTGCGAATTCTAACTCATCTTTTTGCAGAAAGAACCTCGCATTCGTATATTTGTAAGCTAAATCCACATGCCCGGTGTGAAGATGCGTTTGTATAACGATATCTATGTCCTGCGGAGCTAAGCCAAGCTTCCCCAGCCCTTCCTCTATACTTTGAACTTTATTTGCAGGATAACCCAACTTAGATAGTAGCTTTGGATCGCCTCCCGAATCCACCAATATATTTTCCCTTGCTCCTTCGATGTACCACACGTAGCCAGTAGTAGTTATTACATCATCGAAATTGCGATGCATATAGAGGTGTTCTGCCTTTTTTACCTTCCCACTGAAAAGTGGCACGTAATGTATTTTGTATTTCATTTCTTGTATCTTATTCTTTCAATTCAAACCCTGCAAATCTCATATTCCTGTTCACCCAAGCCCAATCTATGTGCTTCTTTAACTTGAATGGTGGGGTCTCCTTCAAAGGAGTGCTTACCTATCAAATCAATGGTGGCCTGGTCTATTGCAACTATGTCTTTAGAGGCTAAAATACCTATATCCGGGCACATGTACTCCGGCGAGAGGTCTTCACAATCGCAGAAAGGCGTAATATCAATCAGGAAATTGATGAAGATGCAATTGGAATAAGGAAGGCTTTTCAGAACCGTATTTGCAACTTCTGCAATTCGGAGCTGAAAATTCTCTTTTGCTCCCACTTGCAAATGCAATGCGCCCGTTTCACACGCCGCGATACAACAACCGCAACCAACACATTTCTCGTTTATCAATTCCCGGTCATCCCGGTCACCATTTTCTTTTATTTCTATTGCATCGAATTTGCATTCCTCTATGCACGCATCACACTGAGTACACAGCTCGTTATCATACGTGGGCTTTGTCACTTCGTGCTGATAAATCTTGCTCTTCTTAGTTACGCATCCCATTGCAACGTTTTTTATCGCGCCACCAAATGAAGCAGAGCCATGCCCCGTAGCATGCGAAAGAAGAAGCATCGCGTCACTGTCATATATGCTCCTCGCAATCTCCACTTTCTCGTTCACTTGCACACCTTCGTCTTTCAACCCATCGGCTATAATCACCGGGCAGCCGAGATAAGACGGTAGGAACCCATGCTCGAATGCTGTTCTGTAATAGTCCATTGCATTATACCTCGCTAACTTGTATACGGTCGTAGTATCGGTAACAAAAGTGTCTCCGCCGTGCTTTTTCAACACTTCCACTATCTTCCTCACGTAAACAGGCTTGAGGAACGTCTTGTTCTTTCGCTCGCCCATGTGCATCTTCAGAGCAACAACCCCGTTCAAGTTCCCAACGCCAACTCTTCCCAGTAGTGTTCCGAGCTTCTCTATAAGTAGAACGTTCTCATTTGCATTTGCGGGTATGAAGTATACTTTGCTCATTTTTATCAACCATTAAGATAAAAGGAAGGGTGCAATTAAAGTTCCACTATATGCCGCTATGATATTCCTGAATAGACTTTACCTCTACATTCCCCGACTTTACCCTCTCTATTCCCGCTACGGTCGCCATCGCTGCCGCAGTCGTGGTAATATACGGGATTTTGTGCTGGATCGCCGCTATTCTGATATAACTATCGTCGTGTTTACCTTTTCCACCAACCGGGGTGTTAATTACCAGTTGTATCTGGCCATTACGGATATCATCGGTTATATCTGGCCGTCCTTCGTGCAGCTTTAACGCTAATTCGGCGTTCACGCTATGTTCATCCAAAAACGACTTCGTACCTTTCGTTGCACGTATAGTAAACCCCAGCTTAGTGAGACGCGTTGCGACCTCAAGAATTTCTCTCTTATCGGTGTCTGTTGCGGAAATCAAAACTGTGCCCGCAGTGGGCAATCTCATACTCGCAGCTTCTTCCGCTTTGTAAAACGACAGTCCAAAGGAAGGCGCAATACCCAACACCTCTCCAGTACTCTTCATCTCAGGTCCCAACACCGGGTCAACGTCATGGAACATATTGAACGGAAACACCGCTTCCTTTACACCAAAATACGGGAGTGTTTTATCACCCCTCTCCAACTTGACGACGAGGTCTCTCAACTTTTTGCCTACCATCACCTTCGTTGCTACTTTGGCTATCGGGACGCCTGTAACCTTACTAACTAACGGGACGGTACGTGACGCACGGGGATTTGCTTCCAATATGTAAACCTTATCATTGGCGATTGCATATTGGATATTCATCAGTCCAACGACTTTGACCGCATCGGCAATCTTCTTTGTATACTCCTCTATCTTTGCGAGATGCTGTGGTGAAATCGTACGTGAAGGGATCACGCAGGCACTATCACCAGAGTGGATTCCAGCAAGCTCGATATGTTCCATTACCGCGGCGATATACACGTCCTCGCCATCTGCGATGGCGTCCACCTCAGCCTCAATCGCGTGCTCCAGGAATTTATCAATGAGCATTGGATATTCCGGGCTCACTTCGACCGCCGCTTTTGCATAATCCCGGAGCATCTTCTCATCATACACGATCTCCATGCCCCGACCGCCGAGCACAAACGACGGGCGCACCATCAACGGAAATCCTATTCCCTGTCCAACCGCAAGCGCCTCTTCTACTGACCGTGCGGTGCCGCTCTCAGGCTGTGGAATGCCGAGTTCATTCATCATCGCCCGGAAGAGTTCTCTATCCTCAGCTAAACGGATGCTCTCGTGACTCGTGCCCAGAATCTTTATACCTGCTTCATGAAGTTCTCGTGCTATGTTCAGAGGCGTTTGCCCGCCAAACTGCACGATTACACCCTCTGGTTTCTCCTTATCATAAATGCTTAACACATCCTCGAGAGTTAGAGGCTCGAAATAAAGTTTGTCGGAGGTATCATAATCGGTTGAGACCGTTTCGGGATTGCAATTGACCATTACCGACTCAAACCCCTCTTCTCGTAATGCGAAAGCTGCATGCACACAGGTATAATCAAATTCTATGCCCTGACCTATTCGATTAGGTCCACCACCTAAAATCATTACCTTGCGCCTGGGCGATACACTAACTGAATCTTCGGCATTGTAGGTTGAGTAATAGTAGGCGGCGTCCGCACCGCTTACCGGTACAGCTTCATATCCCCCCTTCTTCCCCGCATTGAGTCGCTGTGTGCGCATCTCCTCTTCTGTCTTGCCCAGTAGTTGTGCGAGGTATCTATCTGAGAAACCATTCTCCTTCGCCTTCTTGAGCATCTCATTGGGCATGTCTTTACCGCGGAACTGCTTTAGCTCCTCCTCTAATTCTACCAGCTCTTTCATCTGGCTGATAAACCATCTACCGATTTTTGTCATCTGGTAAAGTTCCTCAACCGACGTCCCCTTACGCAGGGCTTCATAGATCAAGAATATGCGCTCACTTGATGGGTAGACCAATCTTGCCCTTAGTTCAGGAAGAGAAAGAGTCGCAAAATCATTCGCTCCGCCAGGACCGTACCTTTTGATCTCAAGAGAGCGAATAGCCTTTTGAAACGCCTCTTTGAAATTCTTACCGATGCTCATCACCTCGCCCACGGCTTTCATCTGCGTCCCAAGTATGTCTTGCGTCTGCGGGAACTTCTCAAATGCCCATCGGGCGAACTTCACCACTACATAATCTCCGCTTGGTTTATATCTGTCAAGCGTGCCCTCTTTCCAGTAAGGGAGTTCGTCAAGTGTTATACCAGTAGCGAGTTTCGCGGATATACGAGCGATAGGGAAACCAGTAGCTTTTGACGCTAATGCGGAGGACCGCGAAGTGCGGGGGTTGATCTCAATGACCACCACTCCACCATCTTCGGGATTATGCGCAAATTGTATGTTCGTTCCACCAATTACACCGATAGCGTCAACAATCCTGTAAGAGAGTTCCTGTAACTTCTTCTGCAGCGCTTCATCTACCGTCAGCATCGGCGCCACACAGAAACTATCGCCTGTATGCACGCCCATAGGATCAACATTCTCAATAAAACAGACGGTAATCTTGTTGCCTTTTTTATCCCTGATCACCTCGAGTTCAAGCTCTTCCCAGCCCAGAACCGATTCCTCTATGAGCACCTGTCCTATTAGACTTGCAGAGATGCCACGGGTAACAATAGTCCTCAGTTCATCTACGTTGTACGCAATCCCTCCGCCGGTTCCGCCCATGGTGTACGCAGGTCTGAGGACCACAGGATAGCCCAAGTCCTGTGCTATAGTCTCCGCTTCATCGGCAGAATAAGCGGGGGAACTCTTCGGCATTCGAATACCAAGTTCAGTCATAGTCTCTTTGAATGCAATACGGTCTTCACCGCGTTCAATCGCGTCCGCTTCTACGCCTATCATCTTAACGCCATATTTGGCCAGAATCCCTCTTTTATTGAGTTCCGCAGAGAGATTTAGCCCCGTCTGACCGCCAAGGTTGGGCAGCAGAGCATCCGGGCGCTCCTTTGCTATTATCTTCTCCACGTTCTCCACGGTTAGCGGTTCGATGTATGTTCGGTCAGCCATTCCCGGATCGGTCATAATGGTGGCGGGATTGGAATTCACGAGAACGACCTCATAACCTTCCTCTTTTAGCGCCTTGCACGCCTGCGTACCCGAATAATCAAATTCACATGCCTGGCCAATAATAATAGGGCCAGAGCCTATCACCAGCACCCTTCTGATGTTCTCGTCTTTCGGCATTTTCTTGTTTTCCTAAATATTTTTCGTGCTAAAAAATTTGTTTACCGACACTATTTCTATTCTAACACCGTCTGTATCAATACTCCTTTCATCATCTGTGTTAATCTGTGTCAACAAAATATAATTTTAAGACACGGAGTTACACACAACTTTTTTACCTTCAGTAAAAACATTGGCTAAAATATTCCTGATGTTTTTCTTTTAGCACAGGTTTTCTTTTTGTAAAAAAGAAAACGTGTTGTGTCAACAATTTAGGTTTTCTTGTTTATAATTCCATATACCTTGCTCATATCAATATTGCTTCGCACGAGGTCTGCTAATTTGTTGTATTCCCTATCCCAATCAATAGCACTCCTCCTGTCGCTTTTGTTTTCGTCTATACTCAACAGAGGCAGCCCTTTTTTCCGTCTTATGCAGTTCAGAAAAGCGTGTCGAAAGCCACCGTTGTCGAATATCCCGTGTATATAAGTCCCGATGACGTTGCCATCAGAAGAAACAGCGCCACCCTCATCGTCCGGAACCTTCTCCCCGGAACGGTGCGACTTTATAGCCATCCTGGGTGAATATGCGGCAAAGCGCTGCTACGATTACACTTTTGCCCACTCCTGAGCCCGTGCCTTGGACCATTATTTTTTTCGCCATTTTATTCTCTCTTTACCTCAAACGGCGTACTTCAAGTCTTCGACGACGTAAAACTGAGATAAGCCCGATAGAAATTTCCCCACTCCGCTTTGCGTGCCAGCGACTACGAAAGCCGACTCATAGATTATTATTTGTTTATTTCTCGTAGAAAGAAAGTGTTTTCTAAAAAATAAAATGAGGAGGGAGGGGATACCCTCACAAAGCTTCTTCGCCCCTCTCCCCTGTTCTTACTCTTACCGCCTCTTCGACTGGCAGCACGAATATCTTACCGTCTCCGATATTACCCGTATATGCGCGCTCTCTGATGATCTTTACCACCTTCTCCGCATCCTCGTCTCGCACGACCATGTCTATTCTCATCTTCGGCACCATCTCCATCAGGTATTCAGTGCCGCGCCACGTGAGTTTTGCACCCTTTTGTCTGCCTCTGCCCCGTATCTCCGTTACGTTCATGCTCACCAAGTTCTCCTTCTCTAACGCGCTCTTCACCTCGTCCAGCTTCTCAGGTCTTATTATCGCCTCTATCTTTTTCATCCTCCTTTACCTCCCGTTTCTGAGTGCTCTTCGTTCATATTTCTCGATTCACTCATGCGTATTACCCTCGTCGGTCTTGCTGGTTCGGTGTACACGAAATCAGGATACGTGACTATACCGTGCTCGCTGATGTCGAGACCCACAAGCTCCTCTTCCGGCGATACTCTGATTCCCACCGTATGCTTCAGCACATAAAATAGCAGGAAGCCAGTGCCGAAAGCCCATGCGAAGTTCACGACTACGCTTATGAGCTGACAGCCGAAGAACCCCGCGTTTCCGTAGAGCAATCCGGTAACAAGTGGTCCAGCAGTGGTGTAATTGCCGTAAGTCCCGTCTGCGAACAAGCCAAGTGCAATAAGTCCCCAGGTTCCGTTGAAGCCGTGCACCGGTATTGCACCAACGACGTCATCCACGCCACGCCGTTCGAGGAACCAGAAGCCGTAGCAGACGATAAAGCCCGCTACTATTCCTATCACCACCGAAGCCCACGGCGCCACCCATGCACAGGGCGCGGTTATCGCAACCAGACCGGCAACCGCACCATTAACCGTCATCACCACGTCCGCTTTGCCAAACTTCTTCCAGGTGATGGACATCGCAGTCATGGCAGCCGCAGCCGCACACAGGTTCGTATTCATTGCTATTACTGATATTCGCAGCTCGTGCGCGGAAAGCGTGCTACCCGGATTGAAGCCGAACCAGCCGAACCACAGGATGAACGCACCGAGCACTGCAAGCGTGATAGCGTGCCCCGGTATCGGTATGGGCTTGCCTTCTTTCGTGTATCTGCCTATTCTCGGTCCCAACAGCAAACATCCGGCGAGTGCTACGTATCCGCCAACCGCGTGAACGACACCCGAACCCGCAAAGTCGAGTGCTCCGTATCCACCACCAAGTGCGGTCATGAAGCCTGCCGAACTCAGCCAGCCACCGCCCCAGAGCCAGTGTCCGTAGATCGGGAATATGATTGCGCTGATGACCGCACTATAAATGATATAAACGCGGAACTTCGGTCTTTCTGCAATCGCACCGCTTACTATCGTCGCCGCAGTCGCACAGAACATGAACATGAAGAACCACAAGAGGATCGTTCCAACGTCGTACGCCTCGCCCAACAAGAGAAAACCATCGGTTCCAACAAGCATGTATGCGGAAGTTCCGAGCATTAACGCACCGCCAAGCACGAAAAAGGCAATTGAGCCGACTGAAAAGTCCACCAGGTTCTTCATCAGCACGTTGGTAGTATTCTTCGCCCTTGAGAAGCCCGCTTCCAGCATTGCGAATCCCGGCTGCATGAACATCACCAAGAAACCGCAGATCAATACCCATACATAGTCCACCGGCGCCCCCGGATCATCTTCCAGCGTCCTTGCTCCCGTTGGGTCTCCAGCCATTGCCCCTGGCATCAGTGCCAGTATCGCGCTCAACGTCACGAGCGCAAGCACAAGCACAACCGCGGCAGTCAATCGTCTACCTGATATTTCACTTTTCTCTTTTTCCATTTTTTCCTTTTTTGTTTACCTCCTGCTCACACGTTGCTTAGACCCTCCTATTAGACTATTTGAGAACTCTGCACAAAGATTCAGAAAAAGTGTGAAAAGTCTTAAATAACAAAAACAAAAAGACTATTGATGCAGAAATGAAAGCGCCGGAAAGAATTACGATAGCTATGGATCAAGAAACCTTCGCGGTGTTCAAAAAGATGAAGGAGGATTTAGGGATTTCGCAAAGTGAGCTAATGCGAGAAGCATTGAAATTCTACAGCAAGCATAAAACGCTATTTGAATTCATCGAAGATAAGAAGGTTTATACCCATGCTGAGATGCTTTCCGCCGGCGAGCACATTATTTTAGATATAGACCACTGGCTTTTATTCCTGAACTTCATCGAATCGCATCCGGATAAGGAGAAATTCTGGGAGTTGCATCGGGAAGTGTGCCAGGCGCATGCAGAGCAGTTCAAACACAAATTTTATCGCGTAGAATATATTCTTAAACGACTCGACACGTGCAACTTATTTAAATTGAACAAAACGTCAAAAAACGAGTTTACGCTGATCTTAGGCTCTGCGGTGCCGAAGAAATTCGTTAAAACGGAGCTTGAAGAGATATTCAAGGGGATGGGCTTCCAGGTAGAGATAAAAGAGGATTTTACAAAACTGAGGGTGAAGGTTTTGCATGAGTGATAATGCGATTGCTGACAAGAGATGAACGCTAAAGACGGAGTAGTGGTGCTCGATTTCGGCGGGCAATACAGCCATCTCATCGTGAGAAGGTGCAGAGATTTGGGCGTTTATGCTGAGCTTCTGCCGTATGACGTTGCAATAGAGGAGCTTAAGAGAGGAATAGAAGTAGGGGAAGGAGAAGGTAAGATTAAGGGGATTATCCTCTCCGGCAGCCCTTTTAGCGTTCACGAACCAGATAGCCCAAAATGCAGTTTTGAGATTATGGGGTTGGGCGTGCCCATTATCGGGATTTGTTACGGTGCACAGTTGATCGCGTACGTAAAAGGCGGAGTAGTGGGAAAAGGACGGAAAAGCGAATTTGGAAGGGCTGAGTTGTTATTTGAAGATTCTGAATTGTTTGCGGGGTTAATCGGAAGTGGGAGCGAGAGTGGTGGTGGAATAAGCCCTTACAGGGCTTGCGGGGTCGTGGGGCAGAGCCCCACAATAAACGTATGGATGTCGCATGGTGACGTGATAGAGCGGTTTGACGGTGCGGATATAATTGGCTATACGAGCAATTCACCGGTTGCGGCATTTCGTGTTGAGGGCGATATTTACGGTGTTCAATTTCATCCGGAGGTGCACCATACGGAAAAGGGAGATAAAATCCTGTGGAATTTCCTGTATAAGATCTGCGGCTGCGAACGAAATTGGGCGATTGAATCGTTCGTTCGGGATAAGATAGAAGAGATAAAGAGAGAGGTGGGCAATGACGGAGGGGTGGTATGCGGGCTCAGTGGTGGAATAGACTCTTCTACTACTGTGTTGCTCATTAACAAAGCGATAGGCGATAGACTTACGTGCATCTTCGTTGACAATGGATTACTGCGCAAAGGCGAAAAAGAGAGAGTGCTGAACACGTTTGAGAAGAACTTCAAGATGAAACTGGTGTTCGTGGATGCGAAAGAGCGTTTCCTGAAGGGGTTGCGGGGCGTTACGGATGCCGAGGCGAAGCGGATGGTGATAGGCGAACTGTTCATAAACATCTTCGAGGAAGAGGCGAAGAAGCTTGGCAACGTGGATTTCCTCGCTCAGGGCACTATATATCCTGATAGAATAGAGAGTGCAGGGGCGAGTTCGAGCAAGGCGTCGCGGATAAAATCGCATCACAACGTGGGTGCGCTTCCCGAGAAGCTGTCGCTGAAGCTGATAGAGCCAATCAAGGATTTGTATAAGGATGAAGTGCGAGAA
>JAUWPM010000031.1 GCA_030611585.1 Methanosarcinales archaeon
AGCCAACTCAAACAGATATCTCCGCTGTTGAAAAGTGGTTTGACGATAATAGACAGCCATTTCCAAGCTCCCCCCTCATATAGAAATGAATGGCGGAAAGCTTTATATATCCTATGCTTCTCATCAAGGTGGTGATAACAAAATAATGAAGAAACTAAATAAGAACTCGAAAATTTGATTTTTTTCTGTAATACACAACGCTAAAAAAGATGGTGATAAAATCATAGGGGAGGTAAAAAGAGGCAAAGAAACAAAAGAGCAAGCACTTTGATTTGGGCACTAAAAATTAATTGTCTATAACAACATCTTTCTCTATTATATTATGTTCAATTTATTGATAGAAGCAGGTATTGGCTTCATGTTTTTCATAGTGAAGTATTATTTAAATTTAATATGATAACATCGCTTTGTGCTCATTATCTGCTAATCAGAAGTTACAACTCGCTCATACTTCTTTGCTGCCTCGCCCAACTCTCTCGCAGGTCTCGCCTTCTCCCAATAATACAAAAACAAATCCTCGCACCACTTATGAAACTCTTCATCTCGACTACCAAAGCTAGTTGAGAAGTCTATCTTCCCCTCACTCGCAGGAAGGCAAAATCCTACACTCTTTTCGGTCATACCTATTGAAATCTTTATTTCGTCAAGAAACCTTACATGTTCGCGCAATTTGGGTTCGAATTCTGGTGGATATCTAACACTTTTCGGCAGGATAAGTCTAAACTCCAACCCTCTTTCCAGATTTTTACGGAATATGGGCACCGCGCTCACTAAAATCTCAGGTGATAAATACCACATGTACTTTTCGGCATCAGCTAATGAAAGCTCAATCCTTCTGAAAAGTGTCATCACACCCTCCGTTCTTTCAAAACTTTTCAACTCGCCAATCCTTTCGATGAATTCTTTTGGTATATCTAAGGTATGGGTCATCAAATCTTCTCCGAATTCTGCAAGGAATTCAAAGCCTGGCAACAAAGTCAGAACGGCTTTTCCATAATTCGTAAGTCTGAAAAAGCCCTGCACATCTTTCTCTATTAGTTTTGCATCCCGCAATCTTGTGAGATGCCTTGTAGTTTCTTGTGGTGAGATTTTCAGCTTTTTGGAGATATAGCTATGCCTTTCCCCTTCTTCTGCAATTAGAAGTAGCACCTTCAGTCGCCAGGGATGGGAAAGTTCAAACAATAAGCTGCTGAGTTTCATCAGGTTTGATACTTCCTCTTCAAGATTGCTCCTTATATCTTTCGATTGCTCTTTCATCTGTTTTATAAGGGGGCTTTTAGCTTTTATAATTTGTGATGAACATGAAAAAACACACATTCTCCGTATCTCTTGAAAAAGAGAATGGATTAAAAAATCTGTGCATAGGAAGCGAGTTCGGACCAAAGGTAGAAATCGAGGGTAATCTGAGAACGCTGAAAGCGATAAATTTTGTAGAAAATGCTATTCTGGAGATAAAAGGAAGCGGCGGTATCCTGAGAATAGACTTGGACAGAGAAGCGTTTGAAAAATTAAAGTTGAAAGAAGGAGGCGAGTAGCATGAGCAGAATTACGAGAAGGGATTTTGTTAAAGCGGCGGCTGCCGTAGGTGCAACAGCAGCAATAGGCAGGTCTGCAATAGGCAGTTATGTAATAGACAGGAATATAGGTTCGGGGCAGTTCAGCCTGACCGAACAATTTGAGTTAATCGAAACCGCCTTAGCGGAAGAAGTAGAAAGGGGTGTAACGATAGTCAGCGATGTGGACGGTCATTCACAATGTTTAATGAGTGTGGATGTCGAAGGGGGGGAGGTTATTGATATTCGCGGCGATCCCCTGGACCCTGAAGGTAGGGGCGAGCTTACCCTGAGGGGGAAACATATGAAGAGCGTGCTTTATGCACCGGCTAGACTCCAGTACCCAATGAAGCGCGTAGGGGAACGGAGTGAAGGCAGGTGGGAGCAAATCTCCTGGGATGAAGCCTTAACTACGATCGCCGATAAGTTGGGTGAAATCAAGAAAGAATATGGTGCTGAAGCGATAGACTTCCATTACGGACATTATCATAGCGGCGATGTCGGTTCCTATCTGAGTAGACTTGCAAACCTTATCGGGACACCCAACATATCAACCCCGAACCATATCTGCCATGTACCAAGGATATTTCTGCAGTTCATTTTTGATTTTGGAGCAGTTGTGCCGCCTGATGTGGCTCACACAAACCTAATCATCATCTGGGGAGGTAATCCCGAGGTCACAAACAAACCCCAGCAGATAGCGATAAGAGAGGCAAGAGAAAGAGGAGCAAAGCTCGTTGTTATTGATCCTAGGGTCACAGCGTACGCAGAGGAAGCGGATATCTACGCCCAACTAAGACCCGGCACAGATGGCGCTCTGGCTCTCGGCATGCTGAATGTAATAATAAACGAAGAACTCTATGACACTGAATTTGTCGATGAATGGACGATCGGATTCGAGGAGCTAAAGAAATTTGTAAAGGATTATCCTCCGGAAAAAGTAGAGGAGATAACATGGGTATCTGCTGAGACCATCAGAGAGATTGCCCGGATGTATGCCACTACAAAACCAGCATGCATCAGTCCCCGTAATGCCCTCGACCAGCATACCAACGCATCTTGTGCCATTCGTGCTATCAACATTCTGATGGCAATAACAGGTAATCTGGACGTGAAGGGCGGAAACATCATCGCGTTACCGGTGTTGATGGGACAGAATGACGTAAGCCTTGGTGAGAAGCTGCCACCCGAAGCCCTGGAAAAGAAGATAGGCGTGGACAAATGTCTCTTCTCCAGAATTTTCCATATGTTTCCTTCCGCTTCCACACCCGCTTTATGGGGTGCTATAATCCATGGCGAACCGTATTTCGTTAAAGCGATGTTTGTGATGGCTGCAAATCCAGTATTAACCTGTGCAAACGCGAATGTGGTTGAAGAGGCACTGAGAAAGCTTGACTTCCTTGTAGTCGCCGACATATTTATGACGCCAACCGCCGAACTCGCGGATATCGTCCTACCCGCCTGCACCTTCCTTGAAAAGACCCGCTATGCGACATACAGCACCCATGCCGACCATAGCTGGAATGCCCGCTCACGAATTGTGCTCAGTCCAAAAGTTGTTGAACCCATATACGAATCCTGGTCAGACTGGAAGATAATTTGTGAACTTGGTAAAAAGCTGGGTTACGCCGAATACTTCCCATGGAAGACGAGGGAAGAAGCCATTGACTACGAGTTAGAGCCGCTTGGTGTCACATGTGAGAAGCTGAGGGCTCATCCAGAGGGAATAACCATCACTCTTCCTCCTCTAATGTACAAAAAATTCAGTGGATTTTTTGGCGGAATCTTGCGGAGCATACTCAAAATGACGAAATTTGAGGACTATCCAGAGATGTACCGCAAATATGAAGGGTTCATGGAAGGGTTCTTCACGCCGTCGAAGAAAGTAGAGATATATTCAGAGCGATTGGAAGAGCTGGGTTACGATCCACTGCCGGTGTACAGGGAGCCGGCTGAAAGCCCTGTTTCACGACCTGAGATAGCCAGAGAATACCCACTCATACTGATAACCGGAGTGAAACTGGAGATGTACACTCACTCCATGATGCGTAACATTCCCGAGCTGTACGAGCAATTTCCAGAGAATCTATTGGAAATCAATCCCGAGACTGCAGCAAAATTGAATATCAAAGATGGTGATGTTGTAGGGGTTGAATCACCAAGAGGCAGGATCGAGTGTTCGGCTTATGTAACAGATCGCATCGATCCGCGGGTTGTCTGTCTGTACCATGGGTTTGCGGATAGCAATTGTAATGTCTTGACTGATAATAACGCTGTAGATCCTATTACTGGATCTACTGGGTTGAAATCGTCGTTGTGTAAGGTGGAGAAGATATGAACGTGTATTAAAGGAGGTAAACGGAAATGAGCAATAAACTTGAAGAAAGATACCAGCACTCGAAGTTTGCTTTCAGGATAATATCGTTGATGCATGACAATCCACTTCTCCCGATCTTTAGAAAGCCAGATAAGCTTTTAAAAGCAGCGGGAATAAAGCCAGATCAAAAAATACTGGAGGTTGGGTGTGGTCCTGGATTCTTCACGATTCCTGCTGCTGAAATAGTGGGCGAAGAAGGCTTTGTTTATGCTGTAGATGTACATCCGCTTGCAATAGAAAGAGTTAAAGAGAAAATTGAGAGAGAAGGAATAAAGAACGTTACGCCGATTCTTGCAAATGCGTCTAATACGGGGCTGCCAGACCGAAGTATTGACCTTGCATTCATTTTTGGGCTTCAGTACATCGCTGGCGGACTGGAAGATGTAATCTCCGAAACGCATCGTATTCTAAAACCTAAGGGTGTATTTTCTTTTGAAAAAACCCGTGGGTCAGAGAAGAAATTGATTGATGAGGTAGAAAGAGGAGGATTCATTTATTCAGGGAGACAGGCGAGGATTTTCTTATTTACAAAGGCAAAAGATGATGTAAATGATTGAACCGAACATAAGCATTGGTTAAAGGAAAAATGATTGTATTAATGTCGCTCTTCGTTCATGACTCTGTAGTTACTTTGCAACCTTGCCCTTCTGGCCATATAATAGCGGATAAAAGGGAAATCAGAGATTTTCGCAAATTCGGCTGTCGTTTTTATTTGCGAGGCGCTATACGGTATTGCAAAAAGATACGCAAGTTACTTATCTATCCACAGCTATTACAAAATACCAGTTCCGGTTGTAAAAAATGAGCGAGAATGTTCCGATAGAAGGATGTATATGCGAAGTATGTTCGGATATACCACGTTAGACGCCATGCCTGAGGATAATCTTAATATCCACAAGGGGGATTTAATTAGAATATGAATGTGGTAAGGTCTAAAAACGGTGTTTCAATCAGATTAGATTAACAGAGGAGAGATGGTTTCATATTACAGAAGAGCATTCAGAGATGGCAGGCTATTATTTTGAAGTCATCGAAACGGTGGAGGAGCCAGAGGCAATTTATGTGGGGAAGACTGGGGAGTGCATAGCAGTAAGGCAAATAGAAAAAGGTAAATGTATTGTAGTGATATATAGAGAAATGGGTAAAGAAGATGGATTTGTAATTACCGCCTTCTTAACGAGGCGGAAGAAACAAATTGAAAGGAGGCGAAAGATATGGCAGCAGTAGAAGTAAAAGGGATATTGAATCTCATACCTGAATTGTTGAAAGCCCCATACTCAAGGATTTGGACAGCTTACGATAAAGAGGCCGATGTTTTATACGTTAACTTCAAGAAGCCAAGCCATGCGGATGATTCTGAGCTCACTGACGACGATATCATAATCAGATATGAGAAAGGAGATATTGTGGGAATTACCATACTCAATGCAAGTAGGAGAAAGATAGGACATGGGCACGGCGTATAACAGAGCGTATCTGGTTTCGTGCCTTTGGCACTTCGCCCAAATTCCCCTTCGGGAAACTTCATACGATATTTTTACAGTTTGAATTCCCGCACCGCCGCCTCCTTCAACTTCTCCGCGCGCTTCGCGCCAACGCCGGGAACCTTTTCTAACCGCATCAAGCTGGCTTTTGCCACGTCTCGCGGAGTCCTGAACCCCGCCGAATACAAGCCGCGTGCGATCACCCTCCCAACGCCTTTTAGAGTTACCAATCCGAGCAATTCCGGTTTCACACCCTGCTTTATCCGGTCATGCAACGCACACAGTCGCGCATACGTCTTCTCATCACGGAGATACTCCGCAATCCGCGAGCCGGCGTACGCCATCCAGCCCAGACCATAAATATTGTTGTGAATCTCACCGGGATATGCGCCAAACTGGTCCTTCAACTCAAAGTAGGTATGCTCTTCTATCCACGCGTGCGTGACGATGGCACTGCCCAACGCATGTGCGCCGCTGTACACCCATTCAAGATTGTCGCTCAGGTTGCGGGCTATTTCCATCGCATCCTTTACGTTCAGCGGAATGATCTCCTCACATTTACATAAGAGTAGCAGAAGATCGAAATCCGATACGGTTACGCGCCCTGTCTTCTCCATCTCGCTTAAGACCCGTATTCCGTCTCGCAGCTCCAGTGCCGAGTTCGTGGATAAATATAGCCGTGAGGATAGCGTTCCGAACGGTGTGGGTCGTATTGCATCTGCATCCCCGTCCAGCTCGATAAAACCTTTTCTCTTTAGATCCACCAGTATGTCGTCCAGTTCCACTCTCACGAAGTCCATGTCACCGCCATTTTGGTACGCGTAAAAGGTGCTGTTAAGAAAATCGAGGACCTGTTCCATTCGCCGTGCACCACCGACGATCGTTGCAAGAATCTGCTCCGTCATCGTCTCTGCCGAGAACCGCGATTCTATTCGTTCTAACTCGCCCTGTATGTAAACGTTCTGTATTTCCTCAAACGCATCCTCGTTTCTCGCTACTATTATCCCCGTCCCGTACGAATCGTGTTCTGGTCTTCCGGCACGACCAAACACCTGCTTCACCCAGAATAACGGCATCGGCTCTATTCCTCTGCCGAAAGTGAAGAACTTATAATTCCTGATTAAAACCACTTTTGCAGGTAACGAGACCCCCATTGCCAACGTCGGTGTGCAACATATCACCTTCAATATTCTATTCCGGAAACTGTCCTCTATCGCTCTTCTCTGCTCCGGATGCAGCCACGAGTTATGATACGCAACGCCGTATCGAACTATCTCCGCAAGGTCGTCCACACCGATGTCCACCTTCTCTGCGAGCGCATTCAACCCCTCACTCTCCATCCGCAACTGCGCGGCGATTTTGCGTGCAAACGATGCCGCACCTCGTTTCGTATTCACAAAAACGAGAATTTGCGACCCTTTCTTTACCTCCGCAAGCACGCGCTCTACTATTTCGCGGTCGCTCTTTGCCAGAAGTACCTCCTCCTTTAAAGGCACTGGTCGCCATTCCGATTGGATTACGCACGCATGCAGCCACTTCCCGAACTCCTCCACGTTTGCTATGGTCGCGGATAACGCGATGAACCGTGCCGACGGATTGAAACTCATGAACCGTGCCATTGCGCCTTCTAACCGTGGCCCTCTCTTCTCCTCGCCAAGCACGTGCACCTCATCCACAACCACCACCGAAATCGTTCTTAACCACGCTGGCTTTAACCGCGTGAGCGAATCCAGCTTCTCCAACGTGAGGATTATAATGTCGTACCGTTCAAGATACCGTGAAGAACTTTCATAATCCCCGGTTGATATTCCGACATTTGCAACAGCGCCATATTTGCCCTTAAAATTCTGATATTTCTCGTATGCTAATGCGTTCAGGGGCACGACGTAAAGGCATTTCCCCGACACGGTTAAAATTGATTGTAACATCGCCAATTCTGCCAACAGCGTTTTCCCACTTGCCGTGGGGGTAGCGATAACGAAATTCCTGTTAGTATCGAGCAAGCCTGCTTTTATCGCCTCTTCCTGCGGTGGGTAAAGTTCTTTTATCGTGCTATTGCCAAAAATAGCTTCCATTTCTCGTTCTAAGTTCAAGTCTGATATTTTCATTTTCTCTACAATCCAATCCAATCCAATGCAATCAATGCCAGCTCATGCTTTTCTGCGTAGCCCGAAGTTCCTGAACGATAATAACTATATATTACTCCAACATCATTTTCTTTTTCAAAGAGATAAATAAGATAAGGTAAGGTAAGGTTTCTCGTGAGAACGAAAAATGGCAAGGAAGCAGAAGCGAAAGAAGGGAAGAAAGACGAAATCCGCCGGCAGGTTTGGTGTGCGGTACGGGCGGAAAATAAGGAAAGCGGTTGCTGCAATAGAAGAGCGGACACGAGCAACGCATACGTGCCCTAAATGTGAACGACCGTCAGTGAAAAGGATAGGCACGGGGATATGGAAATGCGCAAAATGCGGCTACACGTTCACCGGTGGGACTTATGTTCCACATACATCATTGGGGATAACCGCACAGAGGACGATCAAGAGGATTGCGGAACGCGGGGCTGAGATTGGCTTGGTAAGCGAGAAAGAGATGGAAGTAGAAGGTGCGGTTGCGGTCAGGGCAGGAGGCGAATAAGCACGTATGGGGTACTATTGCTTGCGATGCAAAAGGCGGGTAGAAATACACGACGAGGGATACCCGGGGGTACGATGTCCCTACTGTGGCTATCGAGCGTTGCGAAAGGAGCGTCCCACTGTCGTGGTGAAGAAAGTAAAAGCCGAGTGAAAAATTCGGGATTGACTGACGCTGTTTATTTATCGGTTTGGTGATCAAACTTCCCCAACCTAACAACAACAGTTTGAAATGAAGATTGAAGCGGAATTTGAGTTTGAAGCTGAGGCAGAAATAGTAAAAACGATCTACGAATCTATAAAAGAGGAGGCAGATAGAGGAATAGATAAAAAACGCTCCTCTGTTGACCTTACCCTTAGCGGGAATACCTTACGGGTGTATATGCACGGCGAGGATATAATAAGATTAAGGGCTGTGGCGAATACGTGGCTTCGACTGTTAAAAATAGCAGATGAAATGGTGCACGTGGTGAAAGAATGCGACACGCATGGTTTCTGAGCGGGATACCGGCATTGGTGTATCTATTGCTGGGCTTACTCGTTCTTCTGGGCATATTATGGCTGATACTCAGACTATTGCCGTATATCATTCTAACACTTGGGCTTTTGATTTTGGTTCTTGTTTTACTGCATTTTCTGTGGCGAGGTTTTCATGGTATATAAAGTATAACTGCCGTAATTCTCTTTAAGACGCGGATTTACACTGATTTACGCGGATTTATTTAGGGGGAACATTGTTTGTTGATTTTCATCATCTGCGTTAATCAGTGTCTATAAAATTCAACTTTCCGACACAGATTTACACTGATTTTTTTGGCGCAATAAACGCGGGTTAATTTGTGATGACTGACTATAGCACCACGAAAAGTGGGTCAGGAAGGGTTAGATTACGCCGTACAAATAACTACGAAGACGCCCGAAGACGGTAGTTTAAGCGGTACGAGAACGGATCGCAGGACGGCGTTAGAAATTGTGGATTTATAATATATTTTCACCGCTCATTTTATACTCCTAAATCTTCAACCACACGAGCTTAAATTTTATTGTTCTCTAAAAAGCCCCAACCGCTCCACACCCGACTAAATTCGGGGGCATCCGTTAGCCATAGGTAGGGTATTTAGCGAGAGCAGGATGAAAGTAATTTTTTGAGATTAGAGAGATACTGATAAATTACTCTGTTTCTCCTACACTCTTCTTTATTTTATCCCATCGTTCTTTGTGTTCCACAATCATTTTTGGCGTTATGTTGTGCCCTTTAATTATACCGGTTCCACCTTTCCAAATGGGCACGTTTTCCTCATCTATTGTTACGTATCCCTCCTCGATATTACTGGTTGACCTTATTTCTTTTTCTAACAGTTTGATCCAATCATTAACATCGAGGATGTAGAAATCAGATCTTTCGTCTACGCTTTTATTCTTAAAATCTACGAAGACAAGAAAATCATCCTTTCTGAATATTCCTTTACAATGTGGCCAATCTGGCCCATTTTTACCTTTAACTTGGATTCTTGCCATACCTCTGTCAGTTTCAATTAGAATATCGGTTCTTTTCCGATTCCCAAGGGTCAGTTGGGCATAGATATTTCTTCTGCAAAGCTCACATGCGACAGCATACTCCGCAGAAAGTCCTACAAGTTCTTTTGTTAATTTCATTATCCCACTCCCTTTACTGAAGCCCCAGTCACATACCCCGTACTTAAGATGCGGGGCCTGTAAGTAAGCGTGGCATGTAACCCATGTTTACTTATACGTTCATCAAAGGGTATATAAAAGCTTTTTTATTTTTTGCTGCCTTTACCTTTAATGCTTTCAAAACTCGTTCTCAAAGCTTCTTTCATAGTCGCTTCGGGTTTTAGGTTCAGTGAGTTTCCGGTCAATGGCTTGTGAATAAAAGGAATTTGCGTTGCAAATCCTGATAAAAGAAGCGAACCACAAACACGGTGTTATCATCCGCACTCATAGAAGCAAAATCAAGGATTACAATGCTGACAAGGGGTTAGATTCCCATCTACTTCTCTCTCTGCCCATTTTTCAAGTTCGGTTTTGTGCAGTGAACATATTTTGATGTAATCTCTCGTCCAATTGGTTCTTGCAGGTGTACTGATCGTCCAACAAGTTGCACGATGTAGTATTAGATATTTTCTTGAAGGTTTTCTGTAGGAATTAACTACGAAGCCGGCGGGATTTTCATGTATCCAGTCTAAATAACCTAAATCATCATCTATGAATTTTTTCATACACTACCCCCTACGTTACTTCGGTATATCCCTCCCCATTGGTATCATCGCCACTGACTATATAAAGCTTCCCCTTCATGTTCAATGATTGTCAGAGATTGTCGAGTAGAACTCTGGATTTTCACCAACTGGCTTAAGGCTGCGAGGCGCACTCTATAGCCGCTTCGCTTTTCACCTTCTTCACTTTGTGCGATCTCAGGGCGATACATCTTTGAGCTTTTCTGAAGCGGGTTCCCCGCCGATGCCCCAATGAGATTTTGGGATTTCATGCACGATTACTTCCACAGCGTGTGCTGGTACGCCCAAATCTACAAAGACTTTGGTTATATTTTTGATCACCGCTTTTGCTTTTTCCTCTCCGAAACCTTCCCAGACATTTACATGAACAATAGGCATTTTTTCCTCTCCAATTTATTATATTTTTGTATTTTTAGTAAGTTAAACGTTACTTTTGCTTCTATCGCCTTAAGACCTCTTTTAAACCCCTTTTTTCTAATCGCTCCACTTTCCACCTTTAAAATAAGAAGTAGGGTCGGCAGAAGTGAAATAATGTTAGCAGCGTTAACAGTAATTCCGAAAGTAACTCCGGTTTTATATTTTCCTCTTTAACTCCATGTATCAAAAACCATCTTTAATTCCCTTTTCCAGAAAGTCCATTCACCATATATTTTTTTACATTCTCTTCCATACGAATTCCTCCTAAATAAATACCAACCAAATCAAAATCAATGCGCCAATTAAACCGAAGAGCAACAGAAACCCCAAGGTGTACAAAAGCCATTTACCAATTGCATCACCACCTCTATTGTACAATTCCACTTTTGATTGTTCATTGCCCCTACAAGCATTTTTGTACAATTCGTCGTTCTTCCTGCCTTCCTCATTAAGTTTTTCCATGTACTTTGTATACCACGACATTTTAACTTACCAATACCTCCTTTCCACAATCTGGACAATCAAATTCAACTTCATCATGCAGCCAGGCATCTACCAACCTTTCCTCAAATTCATGAGACTCAGAATGGCACTTAGGACATGCAACCCAGATACCACGTTTCGTCATCTACAAATCCCTCCTTTATTTAAAAGTCACTATACCCCGCATTAAAGTACATGGCCTGCCTTTAAGCGCAAGTGCCTCTAAATGACTTAAACAACACTTTTATCACAGGAGTATATAAGCTTTACTATCTTTTCACGACATGCAAAAAATATAGATAAATAAGCATGACCAAAACAAAGCAGGTAAGAAAGGGGTAAAATCAGATTATGGACACCATAGGCAAAACGGTAATTATTTTCTCTTTGCTGGGTGTGTGCGTCTTATACGGCATATCTTTATTTGTAACGCCTCCGTTCGTGCCTCTTGACGAGGTTGCGCTCCACGAAAACGAGATCGTACGTACAGAGGGAGTTATCACCGAGTTCAGCGTTACCGAATACGGCAATGTGCTTATGAAACTCGAAGGAAACCAAACGGAACTCCTGCTATTCGTCGAATCCCCGAATGATCGGAGGGAACTGTTAAATCTGAGCTATGGCGATGAGATAGAGGTTGAAGGCAGGGTGCAGGTATACCGGAGCGAGTACGAACTCGTAGTCTCTGGAAACGCAATAAGAAAAGTGACGCCGGGAGGTAATATCTCTTTTGTATCCCAGATAGCAGCACATCCGGAGGAGTACAAAGGGAAGAAGATACGTGTTGCAGGTTACGTTGAGGACGTTTACACGCGCGTTTTTTATCTCCGTGACGAACCCGGCAACCATCGAATGCGAGTGAAGCTCATGGCTACTACCAGCTCGATCTCAGAGTTGCAGGAAGGCGATAAGATAATTGCAGAGGGCGTGTTTTCTTATGACGCTGAGGACATGCGGTATGTGTTGAATCTGATCAGCGTTGAGGTACTGTAATTGTAATAGAGTGCTAATCTCTCTCCACCATCACCCACTTGTCTTTACCTTCCCAGATCCGTATCGAATGCAGCGTTACACCCAAATTCGAGCCGTTCAACCGCTTCTCCAACTCAGCCTTGAGAAACAATGCGATGTTCTCGCTTGTAGGGTAAGAGATCACCTCGTTCAGGTACTTATGATCTACAAGCTCGATTACGTCTTCTATCACCGCTTTCGCTTCCGCAAAATCCGCCACGCATTCGGTATCTGCCTTCTTTTCGCCTTCTACCACGACGTCTACCCTGTACGTATGCCCGTGCAGGTTCTTGCATTTGCCGTGATGCCGTGACAGCGAATGCGCCGCGCTAAAATCTGTTGAAACGCCTAATTTCATCTTCTCTTCTTTCAAGCCCTCACGTTCATTCAACACAACACAAAATAATAATCTTTATAAAAAGTAATGCTTTTAGAGTGTGTATATAAATATATATATGAACAATGGCAAAAGGGAAGAACACGGTGGGCAGGAAGATCAGGCTTGCTAAGGCGAATAGGCAAAACAGGCGAGTCCCTGCGTGGATAATGGTAAAGACGAGCCGTCGCGTGACTACGCATCCGAAACGAAGGCACTGGCGGAGGTCAAATCTAAAAGTGTAGATTGGAGTAGAGTAAGGTAAGGGAGTGTCCGGAATGGTAGAAGAAAAAGGCGAAGGGATAGAGGAACGCATTTATACGATACCACTGAGAGGGGTGAAGAAAGCACCGCGATGGAAGCGGAGCAACCGTGCAATAACGTTGATACGGGAGTTTTTAGTAAGGCACACCAAATCCGAGTATATTGTACTGGATAGCACGATAAACGAGAAGGTGTGGGCACGGGGCTCGCAGAAGCCGCCGTCTAAGATACGCGTGAAGGTAACGGAAGAAGAGGACGTAATCAAGGCTGAGCTTGTGGAATAAATAAGGTACTGTGATGAAAAGGCGAGGGGATAAAGAGCTAAGAAGGTTATTCAGTGTTGATGGCAGCTCGTATATAAGTGTTTTTGCGACCTGCACGGAATCTCTGGTTCTTCTGCCTCTGCAGGTAACCGATGAATTAGCTGCGGAGATGGAGCACGCTTTGGGTGTAAAAGCAGTAAAGACGTTGATCGCGGAGACCTCGTTGGTTGGCTGTTTAGCCGTTGGAAACGCGAACGGGTTTATCTTTTCGCCTTATACTCTGGATAGCGAGATTCAAAGGATCGAGGATTTAACGCGTGCGGAAGGGCTGAAGGTAAAGCTTAGCAGAGTGCCTTATGGAGATCCGATGAGCGCGGCAGGGAATGTCATACTGGCAAACGATACGGTTGCCCTGGTTCATCCAGAGTTATCGGAGAAGGCGATAGACGTGGTGACGGAAACGCTGGGTGTGAAGGTTTATAAGGGCACAATCGGGGGCTTGAAGACCGTGGGTATGGCTGCGGTAGCGACAAACAGAGGCGTGCTGGCGCATAAAAATGCTACCTATGAGGAGTTAGAATTCTTAGAAGAAATTTTCGAGCTGCCCGTGGAGATAGGGAGTGTTAATCTCGGCGTGCCGCTAATCGGCGCTGCATTGCTCGCAAACACAAAGGGCTACGCGGCGGGGTTCGAGACTACGGGTGTGGAGTTGGGAAGGATCGTGGATGCGCTGGGGTTTTTGTAACCACAAGATTACACAACACTTTTTCTTTTTCACAAAAAGAAAACCTGTGCTAAAAGAAAAACAAATATGTTTTTCCGAAAACGCTTTTTCTAAAAGGGTTTATGATGCGTCGACCGGGATTTGAACCCGGGCTGTAGGCTTGGAAGGCCCAAGTCATACCTCTAGACCATCGACGCTTTTTTGTGCTTATTTATTACGACGAGTTATTAATTAATATATTTTTTTACCGTTCCTCATTCCAAACTGTATTGCTCATCAGTATCTCGCACGTTACAGATTACACTTTAATTAAACCCCAATAACTTATTACAATTGATTAAAATGACCGAAAGCCAGAATAGACTTTATCGCGATCCGAATCTTCAAATCGTCTTCGCCGTAACGTTGATTGTCGTTATGGGCGTATCCAGCATATCGCCCGCCTTCCCGGAGATACAAACGGCATTTGGGATTTCAAAGCCCACGGTTGGCTTGCTCATCGTGGTATTCACTCTCCCTGGCGTTCTCTTCACTCCAATCCTGGGTGTACTTGCAGACCGATTCGGCAGGAAGAAAGTGTTGGTGCCGTCACTGTTGCTCTTCGGCGTCGCCGGCTGCGCATGCTCGTTAGCCCGCGACTTCAACCTCCTTCTGACATTGCGGTTCTTACAGGGCATCGGTGCCGCCTCGTTGGGCGTACTAAACGTCACGATCATCGGCGATCTCTATTCTAATTCTAAGCGGCAACTTGCCACTGCCATGGGCTATAATGCCACCGTTCTCAATATCGGCATCCCCTGCTATCTCATCATCGGCGGCGCACTGGCGTCCTTAGCGTGGTACTACCCTTTCGCACTATCCCTACTTGCAGTTCCCGTAGGAATTCTCGTCTTGACTTCACTGAAGAGCCCGGAACCCAGAAACAGTCAGGACTTCAAGCACTATCTGAGCAGTGCCTTTCAGGGCATTAAGAACAGACAGGTACTCGGGCTCTTTTCCGTTACTCTATTCACGTTTATTATCCTCTACGGCACGTACCTCACGTATTTCAGCCTTCTACTCGGAGGAGAGAGCTTTCGAGCTTCGCCTTTTCTCATCGGGGTTATTACGTCCAGCATGGGCTTGACCACTGCGGCAACCTCTTCGCAATTGGGAACGCTAACCAAACGATTCTCGGAGAAGACGCTAATAAAAGTCGCTTGTCTCATTTATACCATAGCACTGCTCATTGTTCCGCTCGTGCACACGATCTGGCTATTTTTAGTACCGACGGTAATCTTCGGCATCGCTCAGGGCATGAACATGCCGAGTATTCAAACTCTTTTAGCCCGTCTTGCACCTACCGAGTACCGTGCTGCTTTTATGTCGCTCAACGGGATGGTGCTGCGATTGGGGCAGACGTTAGGACCACTCATAATCGGTGCGATTTACCTCATCGGCGGTTTTGAAGGCGCTTTCTTCGCCAGTGCGGGCATAGCGGTTGCGATGTTCATTCTGGCGTCGGTGGTGTTGAAGTAACCGCAGTTTTTATAACCACCAGATTACACAGATTTTCACGAGAAAACCTAAATTGTTGACACAACACTTTTTCTTTTTTACAGAGGCTGTCCAACAATTACCAAACGACCAACAGATAATATTCCCTGCACATAGATAAAGGTCAATTCTTCTTCTCACCACCTCAGCACTTTATAGTTAGATACAGCACGAATTGCGAAAACGCATCCTAAAAAATTATGA
>JAUWPM010000061.1 GCA_030611585.1 Methanosarcinales archaeon
GTGGTATATTCTCCAGAAAATATCACGTAGTGCAGTAGAATATTGATCATCCGTGTATGACTGAATGGTATGTTCAACCAGGGGGTAACTGTGAAGTAGTATATCTTCACTCCTTTACCAATCAATTTGGAGAGGATACGATGACACTGTTATTGCATTGGTATAACCAGATGCCAAAACCACAGTTATACTTATCATTATGGAAAACGCAGTTTGTTATGGAATAACCGTCGTGGTCACTTAGATCTAATCCTATTCCATTCCATGTGACCCCATCCAATGGAGCTAATGTTCCATCAATGTTTATCACGCGCTTACCGCGATTTACCGTCACTCCCTTTTCAATCGTCAATGTTGCATTCTCTGCAACCGTTACGGTACCTGTCAGATTATACGGGCTGGTTTCCGAGCGCCATTTAGTGTCCAGCGTTATCGTGCCGTGGACATTTCCAGTGGTTACTGATTTGGTACGGCTATCCATAAGTACGTCCGCTTCGTTGTAAACCTCTATTTTGTAGTTGTATGTGCTACCTTTGCTCAGTCCCCAGTCGTCATAGAATGTGGTGTCGCGGTTGGGTTCTATGTAAATCAGAGTATCATCCCTGTAAAGTTTGTAGTATGAGAAGTCGGTGCTCCAGTATTCAGACCATTCAAGGTGAACAACAGTGTTGCCGACGTATACGTCGTTCAGCGAGATCGCGGAAGCGACGCCGCTCGTGCAGAAGAAGGCGGCGGAGAGGATCAGCAGAACCAGTGTCAGGTTAATTTTTTTCATCTCTCTTTCAACTCCTTTAATTCCTTTATTCGTTTCTCAATATCTCCGGCTAAGATTTTCACTGATTCTTTCTCCTCTTCATCTCATTTTCATAGATGAGATGGGAGTTTCGATGCAATGCGTTTGCCTCACAAAGGATCCCACAATGTCCCTGTCCCCGCTTTCCTTTGCCAGCATATTAATAAAAGACCACAAACCGCCATGCTGTTCCAACACAAATCCCCTTTCGCCCTCGCTTTTACATTCATTCATCTTTCGCCTTCGTGGATTTACGTAGTATCAAACCTGTCTAAATGCTTTTCGGTTTTTTTAAAAATTACGAATCAGGTATTCTAAATCCTCTTTTAATCACTCACCCTCCTCCAATCTATTCTTGCCTCGTAAATACACCGTTACTATGCCCGCTTGTGACAATTTCAGCCTCAACTCCTCGTCGTTGGTAAGGACCGCTGCCCTTCTCTTCAATGCTAACGCTGCGATCATTGCGTCTGTATCCCCCTCTTCTTTCTCTACCTCTCCTGCTCCTTCCTCTATTGATATGGAAACCGTACATCCTGCAGGCGTGCGTTCCTGTTCAGACGTATCTGTATACTTACGTATTAAAGAATAGCCCACATTTGCTGCTATTTTCTCTTTACCCTTCAGTCCTGGTCTTCGCCTGAGCCTATCCAACTCGGTCACGACCATCCCCGGCACGAGTATATGCACATAGCCCAGTCTCGCCAGCTCTTCAAATATGTCAACGCCAAATTCGCCCGGTATGAGCAGCGCATTTGTGTCCACTATCACTTCCTTTCTTTTCATTTAACGTTCTCATTGAACTATAGTCATTCCAGTAATAAATCGCAATTGATAAACCACGAGATTCCACAAGATTAACACAAGAAATAGGGGTTAATTGGGGGTAAAATCGTCAATGGAACACTGAAAACTAAAATCCATTATTCTTCTCTCGTGAAATAAGCCCTTTCAGGGCTTGCGGTGACGTGGGCAGAGCCCACGATGTGTAATCTCGTGGTTACAATTCTCGCTCGCCCATCACCTACATTACCGCCTCTTAAACCTCTTCTCTATCTCCTTCTTGCTCATCCTTATCATCGTCGGTCTGCCATGCGGGCATGTAAACGGTATCTTTGCGATCTGCAACCGCTCCACGATCTCCCGCATATCCTCATAAGACAGTTTCTCTCCCGCCTTTATACTCGCTCTGCACGCGGCGGTGCTGAATAGAACCTTTATTCGCTCCTCTTTCTTGCCCCGCTCCTCCACTAATTGTGTCATCACTTCTATCAGCTCATCCTCTCCGATCATACCGTGAAAAACGACTGGTATCGCCCGAATAACATAACTGTCATCGCCAAGTCGTTCTATGTCAAAGCCCATCTCCCTAAGCACGTTCTCGTTCTCCCTGAGTAAATAGAGCTGATGCGGACTGAGTTCGGGCATGTACGGTCTCAAAAGCGTTTGCTTATCTATCCGCCCCCCATATCGTGCAATCAACTTCTCATAATTTATCCGTTCAGCCGCAGCGTGCTGGTCTATCATAATCACGTCGTCCTCTTCGCTCTGTGCTATAATGTAACTATCGAGGACTTGATACAACGGAGCAGCCCGTATGTCCAAACCGCCACCACTTCCTCTCTTCTCAGTGAACTCTTCCGCCTTTAGATCTCCCTGAAAGGAAGTTTGAACACTTATAGCTGCTCTTTCCTCTTTCGGCACCGGCAGACCAAAGAAGTCAACGGCACCAGCACCAGCTTCTATACCTTCCTCTCGCTGAACAACTTCAGGAATTAAATCTGCGTATCGTAACGTTGTGGAGGCGGCGTCCGCTATGAATTGAAAGACGTCATTAGCGTGGTAAAAACGTATTTCGTGCTTCTTCGGATGGATGTTTACGTTTATTTCGCCGGGGTCAATGGAAAGAGAAATAACGGCGAATGGATACGCGTGCTTCGGTAACAAGGACCCATACCCTCTCTTTATCGCCTTTTCCACGACTTCACTCCGCACGAACCGTCTGTTTACATACGTGAAGAGGTGCTTCTTTGTGCCGTAAGATACCACCGGTTTGGAGATATAGCCGCTGATGGTGGCGATGGCGAGATGCTGATGCCGGGGAGAATCCGGCGCTTTTAGCTCGATCAGCTCTTTCGCAACGCCACTTCCGTAGGTATTGACAATGGCGTCCAGCATTCTGCCCGTACCTACCGTGCTCATTATGGGGCTATCATCATGAACGAGCTCAAATTTTATCTCCGGATAGATCACCGCATAATTTATGCACACGTCCACGATGTGCCGTAATTCGGTGGATTTCGATTTTAAAGTGCCAATCCTCGCCGGGAGGTTGTAAAACAGGCTTTTGACTTCTACGGTCGTGCCAATGCCCCGGGTTATTCTTCTTCTTTCCTTTATCTCCCCGCCCTCAACTTTCAGATACGTGCCAAAATCTTCGCTTTCATGTCTTGTACTCAGTTCGATCCTTGACACGGCAGCTATGCTTGGCAACGCCTCGCCACGGAATCCAAGCGTCCGTAAAGATGTCAGATCCTCTATACTCTTTATTTTGCTCGTTGCGTGCTTCTCAAACGCAACCGCTACGTCCCCTTCACTTATGCCGCAGCCATCATCCGTTATTCGGATGTAATCCCCCCCGCCATTGCCCACCTCCCCAACCATACGGCTGCTTCCTGCATCTATGGAATTCTCTATCAATTCCTTAACCACCGATGCCGGTCGGTCCACAACCTCGCCAGCGGCAATTTTACCGATTGTCTGCTCCTCTAAAACGAAAATGCACCTCATAAACCCTCGTTCATAAAAGAACCTACGCTAATTTAAATCCGCGTAAATCAGTGTTAATTTATATATATAAATGTCTTAAAGAGAAGGAAGTTATACCTCATATACAAAAACAAAGAGCAATGAAGAAAGAGGGTTTTCTACTGGACGTTGATTACCGGACGGAGAAAGACGAAGAGGGGCAAGATAAGCCCGTGATAAGACTCTGGTGCAAGAGCAAAGAAGGTGCGGACTTCATTGTGCTGGATAAAATGTTCGAGCCGTACTTTTATGCTTTCCCGTATCCTCATCCCCGTTCTTATGCCCCCGAGAGTGACGTAGAAGAAAAAAAGAGACGGATAGAAGAGATTCGTATAGTCCGGGAGGATGAAGAAATAAGCGTTAAACGAGTAGAATTGTGCCAGAAGAAAATGCTCGGGGTTAATCGCAGGGGATTAAAAATTTTCGCCATGCAGCCGAGACATGTTCCACTGCTGCGTGATGAAGTGAGAAAAGCGGGGCTTGTCGTGTTGGAAGCGGATATTCTATTTGCAATTCGGTACTTGATAGACAAACGGCTCAGACCTTTCGATGGTGTACGCGTGGAAGGAGAAGAAACAGAGTTGGACTACGCAGATACGGCTATCCTTGCTTCAAACGTGTCATACAACAAGATGGACGGCGGCAAGTTGCCCGCGCTAAAAGTTCTCGCCTTTGATTGCGAGATGGCGACTCAGGGTGGGCATGGCATGCCATCGCCGAGGCGAGACCCGATAGTTATCATTTCCGTAGCATACCAACACGGAGATAGCGAAATCAAATCGAAGTTGTTTGTCCTAACAGACGAGGACTACGAGGCGGGGGACGATGCAAAGGTTTTAAGAGGTTTTTTGGATTTCATAGACCAATTCCAGCCGGACGTCATCGTGGGCTATAATTCAGACGGCTTCGATTGGCCGTACATAAGGGAGCGGGCGAGATTGCATGGCATTCAATTAACTGCGGGTGCGGATGGCAGCACGGTTCGATATGAGCGAGGCGGGATGTTGCCCAGTGTAAACATCCTTGGTAGACTGAACGTTGACCTTTTTAAGCTTGCAAAGCGAGACCTTGGCAGCGTGAAGGTGAAGAAATTGGAGAACGTAGCGGAATTCCTCGGCGTTATGCGTAAAGACGAACGGATGAATTTATCGCCGCGAGAGATCAACGAATGCTGGTTCGATGCTTCTTCTTCTGCTTCTGTGCGAGAGCGGCTCTATGAGTACTCAAAGGCAGACGTGGTGAGCACACTGGGCATCGCGGGAAAGATGTTGCCACTGCAAATTGAGCTTTCTAAGATGATTGGCTATCCCTTAGATGAGTTAGCAAAGATGGGACGGGGTCGTCAGGTAGAAGCCTTTTTAACCGCAGAAGCATTCAAAAGGGAAGAGCTGGTACCCGCAAAGGGGGGAACTGAGAAGACCTTCGAAGGCGCTTTCGTGCTACCACCCGAAAAGGGGTTGCACGAAGACGTCATCGCACTCGACTTCTCTTCCATGTATCCCACCATCATGATCTCCTTTAACATCTCGCCGGATACTTTTGTGGACTCGCCGGAAGCCGAAGACGACGTGTATATCGCACCGGAAGTGGGACACGCATTCAGAAAGGCGCCGGACGGCTTCTTCAAGCGGATAATGAGCGACTTGATTACGAGACGAAGAGCGATAAAGACCGAAATGAAGAGTTATGGCAAGAATTCCGATGAATATCGGTTGTTGGACATACAGCAGCAAAGTATCAAAATCCTCACGAACAGCTTTTACGGGTACACCGGCTGGAGTGCGGCGAAATTTTACAAACGCGAATGCGCGGAAGCGACGACGGCATGGGGGCGGCATTTTATCAAGCGTACGGTGAAGGTGGCGGAGGAATTCGGATTCAAGGTTATCTACGGCGATACCGACAGCATATTCGTAGAATGCCCGCCTGAACTTGTGTTAGAGGGCGATAGGAAAACGGCGATCTTGAAGAAGGCGCGAGAAGTTTCGGAACGGATCTCAGAAGAGCTCCCGCTTGAACTCGAGCTACAGGATTTCTACAAAGCTATTTTCTTTACTGGAAAGAAGAAGCGGTATGCCGCGCTCACCGATAAGGGCGAGATAGTGGTTCGCGGCTTGGAAGTGCGCCGTGGGGACTGGTGCGAACTGGCGAAGGAAGTGCAGACGGAAGTGATCGAGCTCATATTGAGGGAAAAAGACCCTGAAAAAGCTATGCGATACGTTAAAAGCGTCATAAGCGAGTTAAAAGAAGGTGGAGTACCGTTAGAGAAACTAACAATTCACAAGACGCTTACAAGGAAGATAAGTGGATACGAAACAAAGCAAGCCCACGTTATAGCGGCTGAACGAGCATTAGCTTCTCCCTCACGCATTGCATACGAAGTCGGCTCGAAAATACCATACGTGATATTAAAGGGTCCGGGAAAGACGAGCGACCGCGCGTTCCCCGTGGACGTTATAGAGCGAAGCGAAGGGAATGAGCTACACGCAGACGGGGAAAAATACTTAGTTGACCTCGATTATTATCTCCGACGTCAGGTGGTACCGGTTGCGCATAGAGTGCTGCAGCTCTTTGGCTACGGCTTATCCGCTTTTGAAGAGGGGGAACAGAAGACGCTCGATGGGTATGACAGATCGTCTTTTAAAGAAGGAGGGCAGAAGGCACTTATTCATTGGTTTTGATGGTGCTCCAGTGGTTAGATGACCGAAAAGCTTATATACTCCCTTCCGCTACTTAGCAATAGTGATAAAAATGGCAGAACTACCTATAGCGCCTGTAACCAGATTAATAAAGAGTGCAGGAGCAGAGAGAGTAAGCGAAGAGGCAAGTCAGGAATTGGTGCGACTGTTAGAAGATTACGGCGAGAAAATAGCGAAAAAGGCTGTAGCCCTTGCTAAACACGCCGGACGGAAGACCGTGAAAGTAGAAGACGTCTTAGAAGCAGTAGCATAAACTAAAAAAGTTGCATAACGGGGGAAAAGAGCAAATCGCAGATTTTACCCCTCTTTTTTTTCCTTATTTCACTGTTATTCGTCTACTCCGCATCGCTTCTCTCCAGTGCCTTCATTCTTTTTAGCCCGTTTATCTCGGTCATAACATCTACAACTGCTTGAGGCACTAAAATCTCCCAGCTTTCGTCGTTCGAGATTCGTCTCCTTATTTCGCTGCCCGAATATTCTTTCCGGTTAAAAAGCGGAGGAGCACGCACCTTGTAGCCTTGCTCCTCAAACAAGCGCTCTATTAGCGGATTATTCGTGAATACTACATCCACGGGTGGTATCAATGACTCAACGTGCGATACCCAGACCGCATTCCAATTCACGTCCAGAACGGGTACGATGTAAAAGTTGAAAATACCCTCGTCTCGTAAGGACTTTGAAATCATCATATAGCGTTCTCCCGCGGTAAAGGGGTTATCCAACTCGTGGCTTCTCTGTGCTGATCCAATGCAGATAATGACCTCATCGGCTTCGGAAGCCATCTCTTTTAGTACTGCATGATGTCCGAGATGATAGGGCTGGAATCGCCCTATGTATAGCGCTCTCATTTCTCCTTTACAATTACCGCTCTCAGAAGATATACAATGACCGCGATGACACAAGCTGCGAAGCCCGCTTGTATCAGAGAGTGGTATTCATACTTGAATAGCGTGGAGATAGCAGCCATAGCGAAGAAATAGAATTGGAAGGTAGCAACCAGAAGTAAAAGCATAAGGATTATGAATATGCCAAACCTGAAATACCTGAAAATTTCCTCGGATGCGAATCTTCCTTCTTCTTCCCCTTTTATAGCAGTATTATCCTTTTTTTCCATTTTCATATACCTCCTCTTCTTTTCTTTAGCAATAAAACAAAGGCAATAAGTAGTGCAAAAGCTGCTGGTAACACTTCAAAACCTGGTGCTGCTGTGGCAGGCATGGGTGTGGGACGCGGTGCTTTATAACCCTCCTCTTCATATCTCCCCGGAGGGCGAATAAAATCAGATATTTTAATTTCCGGTGAAATCTCCACCGTTTTATCCTTCGCTCCCAATACCACCGTTTTGTTTGCAAACGGGCTTAATAGAACCATTCCACTACTTTCCTTTATTACCCTTTCCGATTGCCATACTTGAACTTCAAATATGTAATCTCTGCCATTAAGCACCTTTAGCTCAGTATAATGTAGCGATGTGGTGCCTTCTTTTAGAACACCGAGGGCTTCCCATCTCCTGTCTGCTATCAATCTCGTTTCGTTATCCCTCGCTTTTATCAATACGTCCAGATCGCTGACGTCCTCTCCGAGATTGTCAACGTAGAGGGTGGTATTAATAATTGCATACTCCTTCTCGCCTTCTACTTCTACCGAATCTACGAAGAAATCAATTTCTCGTATAGCAATTTTTGCGGTAGAAGGGGGCTCCAAGCGTGCCAACCCGTAAATCTCTGTTTCAGCACGTTGTATGCCTTTATCGTCTTCAAAAACAACAATTTGGAGTCGGTAGCCGCCTTCCTTCGGAAGCTTCAGGTATGTGCTTCCAGATTTTGTCTCTCTTCCACATATTTCCCCTACTTTCGTCTTCGTTGAAGTGACAAGCAAATTCGTATCTGCATCGTATGCCTTCACCAAGACCTCTATTTCGCCTGATTTCGCATCTCCGCCATTATCAAGATACGTGGTCACGTTTAGCGATGCCTCGGCGATATCTAGCGCTTCTGCAGATATGTCAATATCCGCGATTGTTACTTCTGACCATTCGTAGGATTCTAATCCCCCGCCAATTGTTGCTACCAATGCAATAAGCACTAAGAATGATAAAACTACCGCTACGGGCGCAATTGCCTGTTGTCTTCCCCGCAAGTTCATGTCTTTTCTTTAGACTTACACTTTTATAAATATCTATATCAAAGTAATAGGGAAGGGGGATGAGAGAAGTATGGCTAAAAAAGCCGTATTATTTTTAGCGACTGGATTTGAAGAGATAGAAGCTGTGAGTATCGTTGATACACTCAGAAGGGGCGGAGTGGAAGTTACAATTGCAGGTCTTCAAGAGGGGGTTATTGAAGGTGCGCATAGAGTTAACGTGATTCCGGATGGAGCAATAGATGAGATTATTATTGAGGAGTTCGATGCGGTCGTTTTGCCCGGTGGCTATCCCGGCTATGTAAATCTTGGACAGGACAGGCGGGTTTTGGATTTAGTTACGAAAGCATTTGAAACGGGGATTATCGTGGCGGCAATTTGCGGTGCACCTTCGGTGTTAGCGAAATCAGGCATTCTGAAGGGTAAAAAAGCGACGATTTACCCGGGAGCGGAATCGGAGCTGACCGGCGGCGGTGCGGAACCCGTCAATGAGCGAGTTGTCGTTGATGGTAAGGTGGTTACCAGTCAGGGACCGGGAACTGCAGTAGAATTCGGCGTTAAATTGGTTGCACTGTTAGTTAGTGAGAAGAGAGCACGTGAGCTTAAAGATGAACTCGTAGTAAACTTTTAGAAAACATGCGCCTCCTCATCACTCTTCGGGCAGCAAAAGCTCAGAGCTATGAAAGTATGTACCATCATAAGCTCCAGGGATTCGTCTACGAGCTGTTGAGAGCTGCGGGATTCGGAATGGTGCATGACAAAGAAGGTTATAAATTCTTCTGCTTTTCAAATATTTTCCCGATAACGGATATGGAAGAGGGGGCTATATCGAAGCTGCTTATCGCATCACCAAATGAGAAGTTAATAGCGTCGTTAGAGACGCCACTACGAGATTTTTCCGCGGGTAACAGGAGGATAAACATAGGAGAGATGTCCTTTGAGGTAGTGGGATTTAAGAAGCTGGAGGTAAAGCTAAAAAGTAGAGATTTGAGGGTGATCACAGCCACGCCGATAATAATCAGGATACCAGAGCGGAATTATGATCGGTATGGGATACCGGAAGAGGAGCGGAAACCAAGGTATGTTTACTGGCGTCCAAAATATTCGTTTGAGGCGTTTTTGAAGCAACTGAGTGAGAATTTGATAAAGAAGTTCAACGAATTTTACGGGACGAAGATAGAAGACTACGACTTGTTCGAGCAGTTTATGTTCCGGCGGGCGACGGCTACGAAGGTGGTGATTGACGGAAAAGAATACGTGATGATCGGGAGCATGTGGGAGTTCGTTTGGAGTTATATGGATGAGACGCAGCGCAGAGTGATAGAGTTCGGATTGGATGCGGGATTTGGAGAAAGGGGTTCGTTGGGGTTTGGATTCGTGAATAAAATTTCTTTCTAAAGAAAGAAATTTTAACCTAAAACCTTATTCTCTATACTTTTGCAGAAATAAAATATTAAAAAGTGCAAATGTATAGTATCTAACTTAAAATTGCGGAATAACTACGAGATGAATGAGGAAACTGAGATTGGCGCATTACTGTCCAAAGAGATGTTCTTCAGCGGCACGCAGGTGAACTATTTCGTAATATGCAAGACGAAATTATGGCTGTTCTCGCATTTCGTCACGATGGAGCAGAGTTCGGACCTCGTCTCTTATGGCAAGCTGGTGCACGAAACTTCGTATGGTGCAAAGAAGAAGGAGATTGTCATAGACGACCGAATAGCGATAGATTTCATCCAGAAGGGCGATACGCTTATTCTTCACGAAGTGAAAAAGGGTAAGAGGCTGGAGAGGGCGCATAGGTACCAGCTTCTTTACTATCTGTATTATCTGAACGAATTAAAAGGGATGGAGCAGGTGGAGGGGGAACTGGACTATCCGCTGCTGCGTAAGAAGGAGAGGGTAGTGCTTACCGATAGGTTAAGAGAAGAGATAAGAAGTGTACTGAAGGGTATAAAGGAGGTGATCGCACTGCCAGAACCACCAAGACCTTCGTATCTGAGAATCTGCCGTAAATGTGCCTATTTTGAATTCTGCTGGGTGTGAGGCGGGTAAAAAACCACGAGATTCCACGAGATTAACACAAGATTTTTTGGTTAATAGAGGCTGTCCAACAATTACCAAACGACCAACAGATAATATTCCCTGCACATAGATAAAGGTCAATTCTTCTTCTCACCACCTCAGCACTTTATAGTTAGATACAGCACGAATTGCGAAAACGCATCCTAAAAAATTATG
>JAUWPM010000080.1 GCA_030611585.1 Methanosarcinales archaeon
TTCCGCAAGCTTATTCATGAACCGCTCTATCCCGAATTGCAGTATCGGATTGTAATAGCCCATCAATACGATCGGGACGTCCGTTTCTTCTCTGATCTCAGCAACAATCTCAAATATTCGCTTTGGTGTCATTCCCGCCCGAAGCGCTCGCTCTGACGCCGCTTGTATCGTCTTACCGTCTGCTATCGGGTCGGAGAACGGTATCCCAAGCTCTATGACGTCCGCGTACCGCGCGATTGCTTTTGCTATTCTCGGCGTTAGTGCCGGCTCGGGATCACCCGCCATAACGTACGCGATAAACGCGCACTCACCTCTTCTTTCGAGGTCCGAAAAAGTATCACTTATTCTGCTCATTTAGCGCTTTCTCCACTATCTCCACGTCCTTATCCCCTCTGCCCGATAGGCAGACCACCACAACGTCCTCTTTGCCCATTCCTCGCTCATCCACTAACTTCTTCGCGTATGCTAATGCGTGTACGGACTCGAGCGCGGGCAATATCCCTTCGTACTGACACAGAAGTTCAAACGCGTGCAGAGCTTCTCCATCAGTTACTATATCATAAGTTACACGACCCATGTCCTTCAGAAACGCATGCTCCGGTCCGACACCGGAATAATCGAGTCCAGGTGCGACGCTGTGCGTTGGCAGTATCTGCCCGTCTTCGTCTTGTAACAGATAACTGTACGTACCGTGTAAGACGCCCTTGCTACCAGCGCAAAGAGTTGCGGAATGTCTATTGGACGCAATGCCCTCTCCTCCTGCTTCTATGCCGTACAACGCCACTTCTTCATCGTCAAGGAACTCGTAGAACAGCCCTATACCGTTGCTCCCGCCGCCGACGCACGCAACGAGCGCATCAGGCAGCCGTCCTTCGGCTTCTAATACCTGCCTCTTCGTTTCCAGCCCCACAACGCGCTGGAAATCGCGTACCATCATTGGATAAGGATGCGGACCCACAACGGAACCTAAAAGATAGTGTGTGTCTTCCACGTTCGTTACCCAGTCTCGGATAGCTTCGTTTATCGCGTCCTTGAGCGTTTTTGAGCCGCTGCCAACCGGATGAACCTCCGCACCCATCAGTTCCATCCGGAAAACGTTCAACCTCTGCCGTTCTATGTCCTCCTTACCCATGTAAATCTCCGTTTGCAAACCGAACGAAGCACCGACAATCGCAGTCGCCAGTCCGTGCTGTCCTGCCCCGGTCTCCGCGATTAGCCTTCTCTTACCCATCCTCTTCGCTAATAACGCCTGACCAAGCGCATTGTTCAACTTATGCGCGCCGCCGTGAACGAGGTCTTCACGCTTAAGGTATAGTTTGACGCCCAGCTTAGCAGAAAGCCGCGAACAGAAGTAAAGCGGAGTTGGTCTACCGGCGAAAGTCCACAGATAATAGTCCAATTCCGCCTTGAATGTCTCATTATCCTTGTAGAGTATGTAAGCCTCTTCAAGCTCCTTCAACGCGTGCATTAAAACCTCCGGAACGAACTGTCCCCCATATTCACCGAATTTACCCGCTTTGGGATATTCCCCTATATACTTGTACTTGTGCTTGTGCATCTCGCAGTCCTCACGAAATTTAAAACCTTCTCCTTACTCTTCCGCCCACCTGAAGATTCCACGCCACTTGCAACGTCCACACCGTAAGGCTGAACCTCTTTTATTGCTTCTTCCACGTTCTCAGGTGTTAATCCGCCGGATAGGATCACGGGAATGGCGCTCTGCTCTACAAGCTCCCTGCTTTTCGCCCAACTGTGCTTCTTACCCGTACCGCCGATCTTAGCGGAAAAAGTATCGAGAAGTATAAAATCTACATAGTCCGCTTCGGGCATTACACCGTGAATCGCTCCATCTTCAGCCACGTGCACGGTTTTTATTAATTTCGGATCAGGAAGTGCTTCGCGAACGGACTTCAAAAACTCTTTGGATTCAAAGCCGTGCATCTGCACGCCGAACGGCTCAATCCTTCTCACCACGTTCTCCACTTCCTCCACAGAATGCGGACATAGCACTACTACAATATCAGTACCATCACCGATCTCTTTTGCGAGCTCTTCCGCTTCCTCAATGCTGATTTTACGTGGCGTTTCTACCGGCACGTCCACGATCATGCCGAGCATATCCGCACCGCTATCCATAACAAGGTGCGCATCTTCCTTGTTCGTAATCCCGCAAATCTTCACTCTCACTCCTGATGACATTTTTATCTGCTCACTCCTTTCAAAAAAGACATACTATTTATTATCTATACCAGCAATAAGAATAACCGCAATGACAATCAATACCAAGAACATCGGAGGAAGAGGTGGGGTGTTTGCGTTGGTGTTGGTGTTGGCGGTACTGTTGCAACTACGGGTGGTGTAGTAGCAATTGCGATTGATATTAATACCGATGCTGATTTGAACGTTGCGAGAAGCATGTTAGCATTGAAATAACTCCTTTGCCGGCATGCAGGTCCAGCACAGGCGGCGATGATGAGGGCAGAGATTGGCTTGCCGGAAATGTTCTCCATTATGTTCCTCTATACTTCCCGGATTATTTTCATAATCCACTCCCCGGATTTTCCGTCACCAAATGGATTCTCCCAATTACGTTTACCGATCATCTCTTTCGCACACCATAAAATCTTCTCTGGTTTTGTTCCCGCGAGCATGTTACTTCCAACTTCAACTGTTTCCGGTCGCTCAGTATTGTCCCGCAGGGTTACGCATGGTACCTGAAGGATGCACGCCTCTTCTTGAATCCCACCGGAATCTGTTAGAACAAGTGCAGTGTTTGCTTCGAGCTGCAGAAACTCCAGAAATCCAAGGGGTTCGATTAGCCTAATTTTGGATGCTTTCAGTCCAAACTCCTCTATTCTTTTCTTTGTTCTCGGATGGATCGGGAATAATATTGGTAGGTCAAACTCTTTGTGCACTCGTTCCAGACCTCTTAGTATGCTCCTCAGTCTTTCCTTTCTGTCAACGTTTTCTTGCCTGTGTGTAGTAACAAGGATGTATCCTTCTTTCTTTAGTTCCAGCTTGCTCAGCACATCCTTCTTTCTATTTGCGATTTCCAGGTTTTGCCAAACCGCATCAACAATTGTGTTACCAGTGACGTAAATCTTTCCTTCAGGCATTCCTTCTCCCAGTAGTATCCTCTTTGCGTTCTCAGTCGGTGCAAACAGATAGTCTGAGACATGGTCTGCCACGATTCTGTTTATTTCCTCAGGCATGCTTCTGTCATAGCTCCGCAATCCAGCTTCCACATGACCCAGCTTGATGTGCAGCTTTGCGGCAGCCAGTGCCCCTGCCAAAACAGTGTTTGTATCTCCAGCAACCAGAGCAAGGGATGGTAGCTCCTCTTGTAGAACCTTCTCGATTCCAATCAACATCTTGCCAGTTTGTTTTCCGTGACTGCTTGATCCAACGTCCAAATTATACCTCGCCCCCAGTAGATCCAGTTCTTCAAAGAAGATTTTGTCCATCTCATACGTATAATGCTGCCCCGTATGCAAGATGAAATAATCCAACTCCAGTTCTTCGCATGCCCTTATCACCGGGCTCATCTTAATTATCTCCGGGCGTGTTCCCATAATGATTGCGATTCTCATCATTTTCACAATCGTATTCACTCTTTTTTAACCTCCTGCGGATAGGACAGAGCTCGCCGATACTCGGCATCCGTTTGCTCTGCAACCGTTTTCCATGAATGTTTTTCCGCAAATCGTCTGCCATTTTTACCCATTTTATCTCTTCCCTCAGTGTCCCGTAATAGCTGAATAATTGCATCGCCCAGCTCTCGCTCGTTCCTTGACTCAACCAATAGAGCTGCATTGTCGAGTATCTCTGGCAATCCCCCAACGTTGGTTGCAACGACAGGCTTAGCCATTGCCATCGCTTCCAGTGCGAACAGGCTGGTGGCTTCGATCAAGCTTGGCAGCACTGCGATGTCGGCAGCGGCGAGATACTTTGGCATGAGGCTGTGGGGGACAGCACCAACAAATTCAACATGCTCTGAAACGCCTATATCAGCAGAGAGTGATTCCAACCTCGGTCTCTCAGGTCCATCGCCCGCGATTATCAGCTTGCATCGCTCCTCGCGGAGGACACGTTTCATTGTGCGGAGCAAGTATTCAAGTCCGTTCTTCTTTACCAGCCTCCTTGCGGTTAATAAAACCGGTAACGAATGATCCTGCTCTATTGGCTCAGTGCCTGGATGAAAATGGTTGAGATTGACGCCATTATGAATTACTTTCAGCCTATCTGCTGGTGCTCCCCAGGCAAGCACTTGCTCGGCGAAATACTTAGCAGTATGAATCTGAAGGCGGACGCGCTTGGCGAGCATAGGTGCCAAAAACCGTTCACAAGAACGGTAAAAACCAGCAGCTACGGGATTTGCTATCACATTCCAGACAGGGTAGTAAGAGCCGTGCAGAGTGTTTACTGCGACTGCGTGGTTCATCCTTGCGAGGTAACTTGCTATGAGCCCGCTCATATAGATGTGTCCATGGTAGATATCATAGCCTTTTAGCCGTCGTCCAAGCACGGCGAGCGGGAACAAAGCTTGTCTGGACAGCTTGAGGTTGCTATTGCTCCATGTCAGCCTCATGGTGTTTAAGCAATCAACGGGTAAGATACGCACACCATCAATGTAGCGCTCAGAACACGAATTCCGTGCACCTGTCAGGACGGTTACATCATTGCCAAGTGCAACAAGCTCCTTGCAAAGTTCTAAAATGGCAAGCTCTATCCCGCCCATTGTGTCACTGCTTAGGGGTCCCAACTCGTAAATATGCAGTATTTTCATCTTTACTTATCTTTTAGCTTATCTTATCCTTTAATCCTGATGCTATCTTCCCCAAGGTAACTATTTTTGAGGTTTCTTCCATACGCTTCAAAACATGCTCGAGAAATGCGGGTTTGAAAACGGGTTCGTATGACGGGTGGCAGTAGAGAACGAAAGGCGAAGAGCGGCTTAGCTTGTCCATGACACTCTCCAGTATTTGATTATCGCTGAGCCCATCATCGTTCAGCTCTCCGAAGGATCGCATGCTAACCGGTATTTGTAAGGTTCTGCAAACCTTGCCCTCGATCTCAATCTCAGGATAGAATGCGCACTCACCAATAAAGTCACTTGAATAACTGAATCCAAAATCATCCAGCACACTTAGAAACCTTGAGTTCACCGTAAACCCGGGGGATGCAAACGATTTTGGGTAAAACCCAAATGCCTGCTCGAACAGCTCACAGCCACGTAAAATCAAAGCACTTATCTCTTCCACGCTTTTCGAGTCAAGGTGGTTCATCCAGTTGTAGTGGTCGTATCCGTGCAGTCCGAGTTCGTGTCCAGCATTCAGGATCAAGCCAATGTTTTTGGATTCCTGAACCTGCCTTTTAAAGAGCAAACCATTAAATATGGTTAGCCCATACCGTTTGAATGCTTTTTTTCTGATGAAGTTCAACGGACTGAGATTGAGGCAATTCTTTATATTCCTGACTATGTTGTCCGGACCAGTAGCAACGAAAAAAGTCGCCTTTATTCCATGCCGGTTTAGCATGTCTAAGAGAACTGGCAGCGATTCTGCATCTCGGACACAATCAATGTCAACCCTGAGTCCTGCGTATTTCATTTTTAATTTCTTTTTGTAACCACAAGATTACACTGATTTTCACGAGAAACATTTTCTTAGAAAGAAAAGCTTTACCAAAAGAACTTATTTGTTTTTCTTTTAGCACAGGTTTTCTTTTTCTAAAAAAGAAAAAGTGTTGTGTTAATCTGTGTCAATAATTTATTTTCTTGTGAACATAAAAATAGACGTAAAGGAAGATAAGATACCATAAAGGAAACAGGATATAAATAGTCCAGTAGTGAGCAGTCCAGAGTGCAGCGTCGCCACGGTAATAGCCGACTAACAGCAGGATTATAAGTCTTATAAAACTCTGAACCCATGTTCCGACTACGCCAAAAATGAATACGTAACCTGCCTTCCTCGGAGGGAGAGGAATATCCAGCATCATCAACGCGAAGATTGCGATAAAGACGCCCATCGTTGCAGGTCCCGCACAGGCGGCAGTGATGAGAACCGAGATTGGCTCGCCGGTAGAGCTTAAAAAACTGATCCACTGCCCTTGACTCTCCAGCGGATAGCCAAGCCAGGTCAATATCCACATCGCAGGTAAAATGATGGTTTTTGAATAGGGGAGCTCGGCAAATCTCTCAATAATCAGCGGGAATAAGATGGAAAAGCCATATATTCCCAGCAGGATTGACGGGATAAGCATTCCTTTACCAAAGAAGATAATGAAAACGGCAAGCCAGGCTAAGAGTAACTGGAAGACGAGAAAATCCGCAATACCCGGCATAAGTAGCGAGGCTGTCAGGAGAACCAAACCAAGGGCGATGAAGACAGGGGTATATGATTCCGCCTTCATTCCCTGCAATATGCCCTCTCTCTTTAGCCACAGCCAGATACCACACAGCAAGAGAACGCCCCACGGAGCGGCGTGGTGCAGTCCAAAGACGTAGCCAAATGAAAGCATTGTGGCGATGCTCTTCAAAGATTGATGGAAGAATACAAAGGATATGGTAAAACATATAGCAAAACAAAGCGCTGCTCTTTCAACCAGACTTCTCAATTCTTTGTTAGACATGACTTTCTTTCTTAAAATTAAAAGAAACCTTTCTTTAGAAAAGGAAGCGTTTACGAAGAGAAACTATTATTTTTTCTTTTGTTCTAAAAAGAAAAAGTGTACGGGAGTACACCTACCAGCACTGTATTGCCAATCCCATGAACTACGATGGGAGCCGTTAGGCTTCCTGTTTTGTAATACAGATAACCAAGTACCAGACCACTGAAAAATACGAAGACGAGTTCAGGAGTCGAGCGCCACGTGAGGTGCATCACGGCGAACATGAAACTTGCGGACACAAGCCCAATCGTTGTGCCAAAAGCGTGTGACAGGCTTCGCTGGATCAAAGCCCTGAACAGTAGTTCCTCACCGAGAGCCACAAAAAAGAGCATGTAGACAAAGTCCCTAAAAAGATGTCCGAACGAAAATGTAGGGAATGCAGGTGCTATTCCCAAGATGAAGTATTCTATCGTTCCAAAAGGGACTGCTATAACAATGCCAAGAAGTGCATATTTCAAAAACTTCTCCTTTTTAAAGCCCAGTTCTTCAAAACTGAGCTTCTTCTCGTAAATATAATAGAAACAGAGACCTATAATAGCGGCATAAACACAAGGGAGCAAATACGCTTGATTTAAGAAGAACCAGGGCAGCGAAGAGGTAAAGAGAATATATATTGGCACGAGTGCGAGACATTCAGCAGAGTCTACTATTTGCACGCTCATCTCTTTTACTGAAATCACAAAATATATTCCAAGGGCGGTAAACAACGCCAAGACGATGCCAATACGCACATCCAGATAGGCAAAGATATATTCAGTGAGGGAAATGGCGATAAATATGCCGATGATTAACAGCCATTCCCACTTAGAAATGCTCCTACTGCGTGCCATTT
>JAUWPM010000074.1 GCA_030611585.1 Methanosarcinales archaeon
AATCTCCCCCGAAGTGGGAGTGTCAAGCAAACCAAGTTGGTGAAGCAAAGTGGATTTTCCCGAACCTGAGGGACCCATTATCGCTAAAAATTCGCCTTTCTCGACCTCAAAGGAAACTCCTCTCAAAGCATGCACTTCAACTTTTCCCACGACATACGTCCTTTTCAGGTCTTTGACTCGAATCATTTTTATTTAATCCCAGATTAATTCCAGTAAATCTTCCCTAGCTACCATATACGCAGGGATAAATGAAGCGAGAATCGTAGCGAAAAAAAGTAAAGCGGCTCTAAAAAGTGCTTCAGTATTACTTAACGATAAGATGACGGGTCCTATTGGTAATTGAATAGGGTGTGTGATTGTGTAGGGTGTAATTAGATATTGCATAGCGAAAAAACCAAGAAACATCCCGAAAGATGCATAAAAAATTGCCTGTAAAACAAATGACGCAACAATAACATTGCTACCTATTCCAATTGCTTTTTGCACTCCAATCTGTCTTCTTTTGTTGATTGTATTGATGTAAATCACAATAAATATTATAACAAACGCAATCAATAAACCAATAAGATTCAAGATGTTACCAATTTGAGTGATTGTTCTGGTCAGCAGTTCAACGATACCTGCAAATTCACGCCATACACGTATTTCTTCGTTTATTCCAATTCCCATAAGTTGCTTTCTGAACTCCTCTTCGTCTTCTCCCGGATTAAGGTTTATTGCGATTTCATGAGCCTCATCCTGAACGCCAAGAATATCTTCCATGTCTTTTTTGTTAATATACGCCGAAGAGTCAACTAAAAAGAACAATGTTGCATAAATCCCTTTTACACGGAATTCTCTATTAACAGAACCTATGCTTAAATTAACCCTGTCACCAACCTTTATACCACCCAGGGATTTGCTCTCCATCAAGGCACCATATCCGCCAGAAATCTCTCTCCCCAGGACTATCTCGCCTCTATCAAGTTTACTAATGAAATCCCCGTCAACGATTGCCGAATTTACTTTTGTAACTGTATTCTCGTCAAGTGGATCAATACCAATAACCGTTGCACCCACCGATCTATCTTCGTAAATGATTTTCCCCACTCCTTTGATACGTGCTGATACTCCGGTAACTTCTGGGAGAGCGTTGATTTTGCTCATTAATCGGTGAGCATCACTTATATACTCTGTATCTTCCTTTGGTTCAATGACTACGTTTCCAGTTTGATAATCAATCATTAACTCATTGAATCTATTGGTAGCACCACCAAGTATTGCAGAAACCAGAACCAACTGCAAAAATATAAGTGTCAGGATAAAAATGGTAAAAATTGTTATACCTTTATTTCCGCCAGTCAGATATTTGTATGCTAAGAAAAGAGAGACTCTGAATTTCTCGAACATCGCGTCAGCACACTCCTTCCTATCTTTTCCTCCTGAATAGATAGTAGCCGCACAATACGAGCACGATTATTGTAATTATGATAGCTATACCGAGAACATATTCATTATCATTTGGGCTAACAGTTAAAGTTATTTCTTCTGATAACTGATGTTCACCAAAATCATCTTTATAGCTAATAACTAGCCGGTTAGTCAGTTCACCAGCTTTATTCGCCCTCAAACTGAATGTGGCTGGCGCATCATCATCAGGTTCTATTTTACCGACAAATGCCGTTTTTGTGCCTTCAAATGGTGAAACCAGGTTTATCTTAACGGAGTTCGCATCTTCGTCTCCCGTATTCTCGATACGAACAAGGAGCGTAAAATAGTCGCCTTCCTTTATATTCGAAGGTTCAGTCTTTACGTTTGATATACTTAGCTCTGCTTCCCCTACAACTTCAATACCTGCAGTCTCGCTCTGTTTCTTTACCTCACTACTCAATCCCTCATAGGTTATATCAATCGGAATAACAATCGTACCTGTCGGCGTATCCTTGCCCGATTTGAAGAGCAATTGGATTTCACGACTCTTTTCAGGATCAAGACGCTCAATATAGTAGTTACTGGGATCGTTGGAATAGATCGCCTGCACTTCTCCGAGTTCAACAAATATATCGTGTGCTGCGGTCTCCCCTCTGTTCGTAAGCTTCAAAGAGAGCGTAAAATCGTCGCCCGGACGTATCTCCTCAGGAATATCCTTTTCAACCTCAAGCGATGCTTCTTTTAGAGATGTCCGTTCGTTGACTCTTACGGGAAAGGGATAGCGAAGAGTATCCCGTGCAAGGCTTCCTTCCGGGTGGTAAACGACATGGATTGCTGGGAAGTATATCCCTTCCTCTTTTGGAGCATAAAAGGCGAATGTGATCGAGGTGCTGCTCCCTCCGCCGAGCGTGCCCACGTGCTCAAAGCTTTTATGCTCGTGCTCGAAATGCGAGGCGAAGAGGTAGATGTCTGTTATATCAGCACTTGCATTTACTGCTGTGTTTTTGATTGTGACAGTTACTGTGCCAAGCTCTCCCGGAGTCAGAATCTCCGGCTGGATGGTGTAGTCGGTGATCGTAAGCGCGGGGGATTGGGCGATGGTAACGAATGTGAAGAGCGACAGTAGAATACTTGCTATCAAAATCCATTTGAACGCTTCTTTTATTTTATTCATCCTCTCATCGCCTGAGCTTCTCAATAGCAACTTCCGCAGCCCTTTTACCGGACATTAACATCGCGCCAAACGTAGGCCCCATTCGCGGTAGCCCGTACGCCGCGGAAACTGCCATACCGGTAATTATCAGTCCCGGATAAAATTCGGAAGTCTGTGCTACTACGAGGTTCTCAGACCGCTCAACCCACATTGCACCCTGACCTTTCGCCTTCAGCAGTCCCCGTTCCTCTAACTTCCTAACTACTACCGCATCGTGACCCGTTGCGTCTATTACGAGCTCGGATTCCAAAGAAACTGGATCAATAGCTGCTATTTCATGTGGAAGTGCAGAAACAGGCGTCCAATTTATTACTACACCACTCACTCGATCGTCGTGTAGCACCACGTCATCCAGCGCGACCATATTCAACAGTTTCGCGCCTGCGTCGCACGCTGCCGCAATCAATTTCGAGCATGCGTGCGGGCCGTCAGCGACGAACAAGCCAGTGCTGTACTCTTTGTAAGGCACGCCAAGCTCCTCGAGAACGCGCTCCGCCGGTGCTCGTACCGTGAGCTTGTTCATCAAGAACCCGCCGAGCCAGAACCCACCGCCGAAATAATTGTTCCGTTCGATGAGCAGCACTTTGACGCCGCTGGACGCCAGTTCCTTACTCGCCATCAAGCCCGCAGGTCCTCCGCCTACTATAATCACGTCGGACTCCACGTAGTCGTCAAACTCTTTCGCAAATTCTGACACTATCGCTCTCGTTATCTGACTCTCCGATGCGTGTGAAAATTCTATGGGTTCCATAGGAGAACCTTAGTTCCTTGATTATTTATAGCTTTGCCTCTTTCAGCGCGTTTTGTAAGATCTCGGTCGTTTCGTCCATGGTGCGCTTATCCACCGGATATGGCACGCCGTCCTTACCGCCGAATGCGAACGAGAACTTAACCGGGTCGCGCCAACTCGGCGGTTCGCCGTAGATCAATTCGGAAACGAGCGCTAACGCACGTACGGTCGCTGGACCCACACCTCTTATGCATAGGAACTGCTCGTAATTCGCCGGCTGATTGTCGTAAGCCGCACGAAGCGCATCCCAGTTCACTCTGCGCGGCATTCGATAGAACAACGCTTCCCTTTCTGATGCTTTGATCTCGCTTCTGATTTCAACCGCAGGAATGACATCGAACTCCGCAAGTGTCCTTTGATCGCGCCTTTTAGCGCAACGACCGCTCAGTTCTTTGTAAACTCGCTCTAATTCGCGCGGCTCGGTCCTCGCAAGGTCAACGGTAGTGCCCCGGCATCCCCGGCTCTCTATCGACGTCAGATCCAGCACGGTCTCGCACTGACGGCCGACAATCCCCTGATGCGGCTCCTCCACGTACCGCTTCACGGACGACGAGAGCCAGTGGTATCGCCTTGCGTACCGGTCGCGGGGGTTCATTCCCTGCTGGATTACCGCCCATTCGCCCTTCTCCGTAATGAACATCGAATGGTGATAAAGCTGGTAGCCGTCCTGTACGCAGGCGTTATCCACCTTCGCGGATATTCTACTCGCGTATTTCAGCTCCGCCAGCTTCGCATCGCGGAGTCTCAACTTATCGCCGAGCGCATCAATGTCCGATAAGGTCCTCCTCGATGCCTTGCCCTTACCACCGGCAATACCGAACCCGAATTCCTCTGGCTCAATCACCGATTTCAAAACGCCGCACACTACCGTTGTGGTTCCGCTACTGTGCCAGTCATAAGCAAGGGCGCAGGATAGCGATTGGAACCAAAGCGGGTCGGCTAATTTCTCTATCGCGCCGTTAACGCCGTATTCATCCACGATCACCTTGAAGATAGAATGCGCTAAGCTCTTCATCCGCTTCAGCAGCCATTGCGGCGCTTTACCACCGTGAAGTGGCAAATCTACCGTGCCCAGCTTCTTCAACGCATCATGACCTTCCCTTCTGTCCCGCCGATGTCTTACCTCTGAACACCCGCCGTCTATGCGAAGGGCCGCAAATCCAATTCAAAGTCTTATCTGCTTTTATCTCTGGATTTGCCGGCTCAACGAGGATTATCTCGTACCATTTCCTCTTGCCGTCCTCTGCCACCCAGTAAGAATTAAGAACCTCCATGTTCGGGTATTTTCGCGCAGTTCGCTCCTCCGCGATTCGCTGCAAGCTCTTTCCAGGTGTTATCTTGTGCACACCCATGTTCTTTGATTTCCTGCCGTGCTTAGGCCTCTGTTTCCTCCGTCCGCCTCGTCTTACCTTTGCTCGCACTACGATGATGCCGTGTTTCGCTTTGTAGCCTAAAGAGCGAGCTCGGTCCAATCTCGTCGGTCTCTCTAATCGAATAACCGCAGGCTCCTTCCTCCATTCTTCTAACCGTAACTGCCTGAACTCCCGTACGTATGAGGCTTTCGGCCTCTTCCATGCTTCTCCAATGTATTTGTAAAATGACTTCGCCATTTGTTCTGTGCTCCGCTCCATAGAAAGATACTTTTAAGATAAATAAGATTGGACGGGAAATAAAGATATATGCTACGTTTTATTATTCTATTAAAGGTATAGATAGCAAGTAGCCCAGTAAAGAGTAAAAGATAAGGAGATGTGATGAACATGGTGAATAAGCCTAAGCCGTTGGACGTATTAAACAAAGCGCTGAGATCCCCGGTTATCGTGAGGATCCGGGGGGGCAGAGAGTTTAGAGGCACATTGGAAGGATATGACATGCACATGAACTTAGTGCTAAGCGATGCAGAAGAGTTAAACAGCGACGCTACGGTCAAGAGGTTTGGCGGAGAAATTCTTATGCGGGGTGACAACGTGGTGTATATCTCGCCGACCACACAACGAGAGCCAGAAAAAGACGAAGATACGGGCAAAAGTAAAAGTAAGAGTAAAAGTAAAGGCAAGGAGGCAGTAGAAAAGGAGAAATGGTAAAAGGAACAGCTTCGCAGGGCAAAAGGCAAAAGAGGTCGCACGTAAAGTGCAGACGATGTGGCAGTCTCGCTTTCAGCATACACGCAAAGCATTGTGTGGCATGCGGGTTCGGTAAATCGAGTAAGATGCGGGAGTATAAATGGACGGAGAAGAAGCCGTAAAGTAGAGTAAAGTAAATAAACAAAACAAGTGCCAGCGGCCGAGGTAGCTAAGCGGACTAAAGCGCCGGCCTTGAGAGCCGGTGTCCCTCGCGGGACACAAGGGTTCAAATCCCTTCCTCGGCGTTCTCATAGAGGCTTAAACTCCTGAGGAAGAGAAGTACGGGAAAATAGTTAAGATGGAAGAATACGTTAACCTTCTGGATAGAGCATTGCAACAAGTCCCGAGTACGACGACCAGTGACTCACGTTTCGTTATCCCCGCACTAAAAGTGTTTATAGAAGGGAAGACCACGATATTTGACAATTTTGACGTTGTATGCGACTACATGAGCAGAGAGCAAGAGCACGTAATGAAATTTCTGCTTAATGAATTGGGTACCGCGGGTAAGATAGTGGGCGATAGAGTGATTTTCCAGGGCAGATTCTCGCGGGACGCGGTGGAGCATCAAATTCAGCGATATATGGATGAATATGTGATATGCTGGGAATGCAAGAAACCTGATACGCACTTTGAGAAGCAGGACCGCGTTTTGGTGCTGAAATGCGATGCGTGCGGTGCCATTCGTCCGATTATGAAGCGAAGGGGCAGAAAGACAAAGAGTTGAATTTGAGAGTGGGGAAGGATAAGTTCTAATGCGAACGCCACTTATTCAGCTCAATAGAAAGCTGGTAGTGCATATCATTGTGTATTTCTTCCATGTCATGCTTACCTATTCCATCTTCCGCCATCTTTTCTTCTCTGTTCATCGCTTTCACCTCCTTCTTCTTTAGAAGTATATCTATTTGAACCGACACCTATAAAAGTGTATGTGTTGGTGCTCATTATATGCGGTCATACCATGCTCATGGATTCACAGCCTCCAATAATGGTTTACACGTGAGTATATTCACTATTACCTTCCCATTCGAAACCATTAATCGAAAATTTCAATAGAGCAGAACAAATTTTTTTATTTTATTTTTGATAATGAAGGGTTTAAAGCTTTTTCTAGGCGTATCATTCTATCGATTAAATCTTTCTGTATTTGATCCCATAAATCTTCATTTTTAAGACCCCCGATATTACAAATTGATTTTATCCTACAAACATGCCTACCTTCAACTTTATCCCAAATTAGAGGCTCTCCAAATTGATTCTCAATTTTTTCTTTATCATTTAAAATCTTTTCATATATTTTATCAGTTTCATCTTTTTTATCTGGGCCTATATCTATATAAAGTTCTACAGAACCTTTAGTCATAGTAATGCTATAACTCCAACCAATTCCTGCTTTACCAGCCCCAGTTGAAATCCAATTACCTTTGCTGGGTGAAACATTAGAATGAAGGTTTGTCCTATCTCTCGCTTTTTCTAACAATTTAGTCCAAAAATCCAACCTTTTTAAATGTCTTTCTGCGTCTTCCTTTTTTTGTCTGCCTATTACTTTTGCTTCAGAACTAGGACCACATATTGTTGTAAAAAAGGGAGCTGCTTCTGAATCATCGATTTTGTAAGCTTCAACTTTAACTAAAAAGAATGCCGTATCAGGCGAGGATATTTCATTTAACCAATTTATTGCTATTTTGTGTTCAGGTCTAGGATCACTTGCTATCCAAATTGCCTTTTTTGCTTCAATATTTGACAAGTAAGTTACAAGTTTTCCTAAATGATCATGATCAGTTTTTTCCAATTGGTTTTCAATAATAACGTTCTCTCCTGTTGGTCCTTCAGCAAGAATATCAGCTGATAATGTTCCAATACCTTTTTCTCTTTCTAACAAAGATAAATTAAAACCTATAAAGTCTGATAAGACATCTAAATGCTTTGCAAGATAAGCCGTGAAGTCTTTAGCTTCTTTCTCCCAGACCTGTCTAAGATCCACTCGCTGTGGTCGGCCGACCATTTTTATGCCATACCTACCCTTCCCTACCTGTTGCTATAGCATAGAACACATATAAACCTTTCGCTTTTGGTTGATTTGTACCGTGAAGCCAAGACTTCCAAGTGTACAAAAAATATCTCAAAGCTCACATATGATATAGATCATCAAAGGGGGTTTATTTTTACTCTTTCGGATTTAACGCCCCCTGTAACGTTCTCTTGCTGCACATACTACACTCATATTTTCCTATTTTCATGCACGAGGCATCACATCATCACATCCATGTGTGAGATTACACCAGCGAAGCAGAGACGAGACAAAGATGATTTCACTCAAATTTAGTTTAGATTAGATATTTTTTAAACCATTCTAAACTCAGATCAATCACGTTATTTAAGTGTTCACGTTGTGAAAAGACATGATCTGCCCCTTCTATTATCTCCAGCCTTTTGGGTTCCAGTGCAGCATCATATAGCTTTTGAGCATGCGTGGGTGGAACCACTTCATCCGAGCTACCGTGCAGAATGAGAATTGGAGGCGCATTTCTTAGAGCTTCTAACAACTTATAGTTTCTTAAATCTTCATAGAACCCTTTTTTGAATCTTCTGCCTGCGCCTCTTGAAATGTGAGGCAGATAATACGGCGTTGATAGACAGACCATGGCTTTAATTCTTGTATCCTGCGCCGCTAC
>JAUWPM010000004.1 GCA_030611585.1 Methanosarcinales archaeon
CGCTTGCAGAGGTAGAAGATAAGGTGGATAACTGCAATAAAGCAATCAAAGCGTATAAGGAGGCTCTTAAGGTAAGAACATTTGAACGCTTCCCAATGCAGTATGCTACAACGCAGAACAATCTGGGACCTGCGTACAGAACGCTTGCAGAGGTAGAAGATGAGGTGGAGAACTGCAATAAAGCAATCAAAGCGTATAAGGAGGCTCTTAAGGTTTATACGTTTGAACGCTTCCCAATGGATTATGCAATGACGCAGAACAATCTGGGAACTGCTTACAGCACGCTTGCAGAGGTAGAAGATAAGGTGGATAACTGCAATAAAGCAATCAAAGCGTATAAGGAGGCTCTTAAGGTAAGAACATTTGAACGCTTCCCAATGGATTATGCAATGACGCAGAACAATCTGGGAACTGCTTACAGCACGCTTGCGGAGGTGAGAGATAAGGCGGAGAACTGCAAGAAGGCGATAAAAGCTTATGAAGAAGCCCTTAAAGTTTTTACAAAGGAAGATTTTCCTGAAGTTTATCCGTTAGTGGAAAGCAATCTTAGAGGTCTCCTTAAATTTTGTGATTGAATAATCAGGGACCCTTAGCGGATACGCATCATTACCTGATGACAAATAAGTAAAAATAGAATACTTTACCATAGTCTCATCTCCTATGCGCCACTCCCACCAATTCCCCGATGTTCTTATACCCCTGAGCTTCAAGATACTCTCTCAATTCCTTTTTCATCCCCGAAAAGACGTCAACCCCTTCACTCACCAGTGCGCTACCCACCTGGAACAACTGCGCACCGTTCCTCGCATAGTCTATCACGTCCTGAGCGGTAAATATACCGCCAACCGCGATTATCGGTATCTTCAACTCCTCGTAAAGCGCGAAAACGATCTGCTTACCGCCAACCGTCAGATCCTTACCGGATTTACCACCGTAGCCCGTAGGATTGCCCAGAAATGGTATGTCACGCGTTTTATCAACTGGTCGTGCCATTACAGTATTAATAGCCGTGATTGCATCCGCACCCGCCCGTTGCGCGGTCAGTGCCAATCCCGCAGGGTCGCCCACATTCGGTGAGATCTTCACTGCAACTGGTTTCTGATGCACAATCTCTTTTACCGCTTTTACTATGCTGGTCAGCAGTTTAGTGTTATGTTCAATCGCTGCGAACTCCGTATGCGGGCACGAAGCGTCAAATTCGAGCATGTCTACGGAATAGTCTTTAGCGATCTTCGCTACTTCGCTGCATTCCTCCACGCTCTTGCCCATAATGCTCAGGATCAACGGTACATCGGCATATTTCGCATCATCTATCTCCAGCTTGAAATTCTTTATCCCTGGATTTGGAAGCCCCATTGCATTCACATAACTCTGCGGTGCAATTTCAATAAAAGTCGGGTTCGGGTATCCTTCGCGCTCTTGCAGTCCAACCGATTTTGTAACGACTGCGCCCGCACCTGCGACTGCATACCGGTACAATAACATACCGGAAACGCCAAAACCCGCGGCATTCGCAATTGGATTGGGGAAATCAATCCCGCAGACTTCTGTTTTTAATAACGGCTCGTATTCCGGCGTGAAACGTGCAGGTGGCGTTGACAAGAGCTCATCCTCTTTTCCCGTGCTTACATTCGGGTTAATAGGGATTCGTTTACCGCTCTTCTCTCGCTTCCATCTGCCGAATTCCGTGCTTTCAAGCGCTTCGGCATCAAAAACCGGGCCGTCTTTACACACGCGATACCCACCGAGGTCACAAGCGCCACAAGCACCACAGCCGCATTTGATTATTCGTTCTACCGAAACCTGTGTATGGATTTTCTCCCTTCGCGTAAGCTCGCACACATGCTTCAGCATCAGTTCGGGCCCGCAGGTTAAAACCAGGTCAAGGTGTTCTTCTGACGCCAGCAGCTCTTCCAATAGCTCTGTGATTAACCCTCTATAACCCTGAGAGCCGTCCTCAGTAGCAACTCTGACTTCGCAGCCCAAATCGCAAAATTCGTTTACGTACAGCATATCCGCACTACTTTGCGCGCCTTCTAAGACGACAACGCGCTTATCTAATTCCTTCGCTTTGGTAGCGGCAAACCGCAACGGTGCCGCGCCATACCCACCGACAATCATGCAAATGCTCTCACCTTTAAGTGTGAACCCCGTGCCGTAGGGACCTCGTAAACCAATTAAATCTCCCACCTCTTTTTGATGCAGGCTGTGAGAGCAGTCGCCGACGTCTGCAATTGCAAGTTCCACTTCTCCTTCTGGCGATGCGTGAGCAATTGAAATCGGTATCTCGTCCACGCCCGGATTCCAAACCATCATGAATTGCCCTGGTTTGCTCTCTTTAGCGATCTCCTTCGCGTTAAAGGTGAATGTTTTTATATTGCTGCTTTCTCTTTTTAGCTCTGCTATTTTATGCAGTGTTGGGATATTGAGGGACATTTTATCTGGTTTTTATAAATTTTTGCGTTATTCGGGCATTCTCTTCCTTGGTTTTGTTTGGATATTTCCTATAGAGAACTATGTTGAAAAGCTATTTAACTTTTTCCTTCTCTCATCCTATTGTTCCTTACAGAATATGACCGACGCACTCAGACATTTCATCGAAACGTACTACATTCATCCTATAACCTATGACACCGGCTATAATCCGGTAAATACGGTCACGTGGGCGTTAGTACTGGTATTATGCGTGTTTTTAACGTTGAAATTACTGAAGAAGCTCGACGTAAAGATAGACCACCGTTTTATCGCTGCCGTATCGCCTTACATAATTGTTGGCGCGAGCCTACGGGTAATGGAAGACGCGGAATTATTTGCACCCCCGCTGAGCTACCTGCTGATTACCCCCCTAATTTCCTTCCTTATATTCTTCTGCTGCCTTGCCATTCTCATACTGTCGGTTCGGCTAAGTAGAATTAGGAATTATGATTACACGCGGGTTTTTGGTCTGACCGGCGTACTGTGGTCAATCGCGAACCTGACGATTCTCTTAGTAAAGGAAACGGTAATTTTGCCCTGGGTTCTTTTCGCCGTCGTCGGTATTGCCGGGGTACTCGTAAGTGTAATTTACGCGATTGCTGCAAAATTTGGTATTCATTTTCTCTTAGACAAGCTGAATGTCGCCGTGTTAGCTGCTCATCTGCTTGACGCTTCTTCCTCTTATATCGGGATTGACATGCTCGGTTACTCTGGAAAACACGTAATCGAAGGGTTTATCGTTAAGTATACGGGCACCGCAGCCGGAATGTTCCCTCTCAAACTCGGAGTGCTTGTCCCGATATTGTACGTGCTGGATACGCAATTTACCGGGGATGAGGAAATAGAGTTGAAAAATCTCGTTTTGCTGACGCTTATCGTTATTGGGCTCGCACCTGCCGTGCGCAACACCCTCAGGATGTTTTTAGGTGTTTAGTGTTTAATTGCATGTGTTTGCTCAGGATAGTGCGAAATCTACCGCAAAAATGTCCCGCCATATCATTAACACCCTAAAAAAGCGAAAAGTTTAAATACTCTCTTAATACAGGTTTATGAGGAGGTAAAAGAAATGGTAGAAAAATCGAAAAAATGGACACTATTTGTCGGGTTACTTCTTATCGGGGTAATCGTAAGTGCTGGCTGCATCGGTGACACGCCAACAGAGGAAGGAGAGGCATCACAAGCATCAACCACTGAAACATCTACTGCAACATCAAGTGACGGGGGGACATCGTTAAGTGACATTTTTGGTAAGGCAAAAGGCATAACTTCTGTCAAATATGACATGGTGATGACAAGCCCCGGAGAGCCATCAGTGACATCCACGGTATGGATGAAAGGGGATAATATGAGAATGGAAATGACAGCGGAAGGGCAGAAGATGATCACAATAATGAACGGAAATAAGCAAGAGATGTATATGTATTATCCTGGAGAGAACATGGCAATGAAAATGGATTTCAGCCAGGCTCCAGAATCAGCCGTAGAAGAAGCTGTGTCTATCGAGCAGTATAACCCAACGGTTATCGGCACTGACACAATAGATGGAAAGCTCTGCACCGTCGTTGAATATGCTTCCCCTGAAGGAAGTGCAAAGATGTGGATATGGCAAAAGCACGGGTTTCCTATCCGAATGGAAATAACGACACCTGAGGGTACATCGAGGATGGAATTTAAGAACATAGATTTCGGCGACATCCCTGACAGCATGTTTGAACTGCCTGCTGATGCAGAGATAATGGAAATGTCGAGTGGTATGCCTAACATGCCTTGAAGGTATGTAGAAAGAAGAAAGTAAAAAGGAGGTAAGTAAAAAATGGAGAAAACATCTATGGGTATGGATGAGAATATAGAAGGGCTTCTGTGCTATGTCCTGGGCTGGATAACGGGCATTGTCTTCTTAGTGCTGGAGAAGGAGAACAAGTTCGTTCGGTTTCACGCAATGCAATCTATCGCAACGTTTTTAGCGTTGACAATTGTAGCAGTTGTAATCAGCATGATGAGCAGCGCTTTCTTGTGGGGATTTAGTGGACTTTGGATGATCTTTTCGCTCATCAACATGTTGATAGGGCTATTGGGACTAATACTCTGGCTAATACTGATGTTCAAGGCATATCAGGGCGAGATGTATAAGCTGCCGATTGTAGGAGACTTTGCCGAAAAACAGATAGGATAAAGGAGGAAATAACCAAATCCTCCTCTATTTTTTATTTACACAAAATCTGGCGCGGAAGATGTGACCGCTGCCGTCGTTATCACGGATTGTGCGTTCTACACCTGGGAATGGACGGCAGCATGGGCGGTTCCTTCTCCTTTATTTTTTGTTATTACACTCGTCAAATCGATAAGTAATTGGATTGACATATGATAAACAAGGCTTATCAAGCAAAGAAGCGCAGTTCTCTAACTGATTTAACTTTAAATCCATAACTCCGCTAATTTTACAAACTCCTCTGGAGTTAATTCCTCCGGCCTCTTATCCAACTCCGCGAGCGCCAAGCTTCCCGAAGAACTCGCTTTAAAAATAGTCCTCATCTTCTTTCTCCTATGGTCAAACGCCGCAGTGACGAACTCAAAAAACTTATCTTTATCCTCTACCAACCTATTTTCCCCCTCTTTCTCCTTCAATCGCACTATCGCAGTTTTGACAGGTGGAGATGGATAAAACGCATCGCGATGAACGAGCTCAAGAATTTCAATCTCTGCAAGCGCCTGCGAGATGACTGATAACCGGCCGTACGATTTCGATCTGGGTTTTGCAACCAATTTCTGTGCAAACTCTTTCTGATATAACAGCACCGCAAGCCCGAAACCCGCCGGATGGAGCAGCAGTTTGTACGTGATCGCCGAGGACAACGAAAAAGGTATGCTCGCAACGACTTTATCAAAATCCGGTAACGCTATTTTCATAAAGTCCCCCTCTATTACCTCCGTTATGCTTTCTTTACCCTCATCTCTCACTCTTAATAACTCACACAGTTCCTTGTCTTTCTCCACTGCATACACCTTCTTCGCTTTTCGCTCCAGTTTCTCGGTAACGCTTCCCACTCCTGCCCCGATCTCCAGCACCACGTCACCACGCTCTACACCTGCATACTCCACCATTCTCGATGCCACGCCGTCATCAACCAGAAAATACTGCCCAAGACTTCTCGTAGCTCTTATGCCACGCTCGATAAGGATTTTTTTAACGTCCATTTCACCGGTCACCTACATTAATTACAGTTTCATCCCACGATTGGGTTTCCACACTAATTCCCTTTCTTTCGTTTTCAAGCCGCGATAATCACCGTCCAAACACTTCTGCACAATATCCACCAGGTAGTCCGTCCTTGATTGAAGGTACAATCGCGCATCTTCATAAATCCCCTCTTCACTCGTGGCTATCGCACCCGCATATTCACTCAGAATGTTTTTATACGTACTCAAGAATCCGCTCTCAAAGTCCACCTTGCCCCGGGTTATTCGTTTTATTTCTGCAACGACTTCTGGATGTGGCGGTAAAAACAGCGGCACGCCCAACAACCCGTACCGATCGGGATCGTGCTCGTAATGAGCTTTCAAAAAGGCATTAAGCGCAAAGCGTTGCATCTTCCGCGCGACCACTTCCTCCTTCTCCTTGACATAAATCGGCGCGGTGAGTTCCAATGGGAGCTTCTTTATTTTTACCCTCGCCGATGGCTTTTCCGCATCTATTCGCCTCCTCGTTCTGTCCACAAGTTCCGCAAACAACAATGAATAGTCCGTTTTGTGTATATGCGAATGCGTATCCTCATGCACCAACCGGGTGAGCATAAACCTTAGAACGGCGAAATCGTACGCACGATAACACGTTTTTAGCAGCCCCACCCTTGTCTTCGCCAGCTCGTAATTCTCAATCAATATGTGAGCGGTATCGGACTTTATCTCGAACTCTGAGAAGTACTGATTCGTCAAATGCCGCTCGATCGTTGTCCGTCCCGCACGAACAGCCTCGTGCAATCGTTCCCCTATCCAGGTCTGTGCTCCGCTCATCCCGATCGCAGTTTCAAACTCCGGAATGAAACTCTCAATCTCCTTGAGCAGTGCTAAAAATGATTCGGTAGATACCCCATTCGCACGATTGATCGACTGAAAAGGTTCCGCATCAGCTTTTTCAATCGTTAATTCCGACTCATCGGTTAATTTTAACTTCATTGCATACACAATCTTAAAATTTCCTTCTTCTTTGATTAAAGCCTTTTTACGTCTGATATGAAAGAGTCAATGAGCAGCGTGGACATAGCAGCGATCGTTACCGAACTGCAAGAGCTTGTAGGCGCACGACTCGTGAAAGCCTATCAGCAGGGTAGAGACGAAATACGGCTAAAACTGCATCAAAAAGATAAAGGCTCGCTTGATTTGATTATCGAAGCGGGAAGGAGGATTCATCTTACCAGGTATAAGCGACCATCACCTCGAATGCCTTCTAACTTCGCCATGTACATCAGAAAACATCTTGGTGGTGGTCGGATAGCACAAATTCGACAACTCGAGTTTGACCGGATAGTGGAGCTAACGGTCGAGCGCTGGGATAAGAAAATCAGATTAATCGCCGAGTTGCTGCCGCGTGGTAATCTCGTGCTCATTGACGAAAACGGGGATATTATGCTGCCGTTGAGAAGAAAGAGCTTCTCGACACGGGAAATAAAAGTACGGACGAAATACGAACGCCCCCCGTCACGAGAGAATCCGTTGATCATGAGCGAGCTGGAACTGACACTGACAAATCTCTGCAAATCCGCTGCTCAGGATAAAGATGTAGTACGGCTTCTTGCGTCTTCGTTGAGCTTAGGGGGATTGTATGCGGAAGAAGTATGTGAAAAAGCGGGGGTTGACAAGAATAAGAAGGCTAACGAACTCTCAGAAACCGAAACGAAATCCATTCATGGAGCAATACGAACGCTCTTAGAGCCGATCCTCTCACAGGATAAAGATAAATCACTGTTGAAAGCGCACATCGTATTGGATGCTAAAGAGAAGGTGGACGTGCTTCCTTTTGAGTTGAACACGTATAAAACCAGAGAGAAAGAGTTTTTTACTTCGTTTAACGACGCTGCGGACGAATTTTTCACCATGCAAATAGCAGAAGCGGTGGAAGAGCAGGCAAAGACCGAGCACGAGAAGGGGATTGGGAAGTACGAACGAGTTCTGAACGAGCAGCTCGATGCGCTTCAGAAATTCGAACGAAAAGAGGCGGAATGGATAAAGAAGGGCGAGTTGATCTACGCACGGTACGTCGAGATCGAAGAGCAACTGCGTGAAATGGTTAAAAAACGAAAGGTAATCACGTTGACACTGCCGGACACTGACCTCCCGCTTGAGATTGATACTTCGGTTTCGTTACAGAAGAATGCGAGTGCATATTACGAGCGTGGAAAAGTATTTAAGAAAAAGAGAGCGGGTGTGGCGCGTGCGATAGAGGAGACGAAGGAGCGGATAAAGACGGAGAAGGAGAAGGAAGTACGTATTGAGGAGGAACTCATCCCGGAGAAGAAAGAAGTCAGACTAGAAAAAGAGGAGTGGTACGAGAAGTTCAGATGGTTTGAGACTTCGGATGGCTTCCTTGTCATCGGTGGTAAAGACGCAACGACCAATGAGATACTGGTGAAGAAATATATGGATTCCGACGATCTATTTTGCCATACGCAGGCGGAGGGTGCGCCGGTGGTCATAGCGAAAACCGGTGGGAAGGACGTTTCCGAGCAGGGTCTACGTGAAATAGCGCAATTTGCTACTTCGTATTCCAATCTCTGGAAATACGGGTTCTACGAGGGTGAATGTTATTGCGTTACCGGTGACCAGGTGAGTAAGACACCGCCGTCTGGCGAGTACATAAAGAAAGGAAGCTTTGTGGTGCGTGGTAAGAGGAAATATTTCAAAGCGGCGTTAGGGTTGTGTATCGGTGTTAAAGGGAATAAATTGGTTGCCGTTCCGTCCACCGATTCGCAAAAGGAAATGCTGGATTCGTTCGTAGAACTCGAACCGGAAGGCGAGTTAGAGAAGAACGAGCTGGCAAAGGAGATTGTGAAGTTCTTCGTTGAGCATGCGAAAGAGGAAAAGAAAGAGGAAATTAAACGTAGAGCAACGTACGAGAAAGTGCTGAGGTTCTTGCCGCCGGGGAAGTCAAGGATAAAAGGGAGTTATCCGAAGCGGCAAAAGTGATGCCGGTCATTCCCGTAATAAATTGCAATTAATAAACCACGAGCTTCCACGAGATTAACACAAGAAAACAGAAAATAAAATATTGACGCAGATTACCGCAGACCAGAGGAAAGGAGCAATGCCGTTAAGAATGGCCCACCTGCTCTGCCCAACAAAAAGAAAAAATCCGTGAAAATCTGTGTAATCTTGTGGTTTAATAATAAAGAAATCGTTTATTGAAAATGAGGTTGAAGGAAATGAAGAGTAGCAGTCGGCTAAAGGGTGGTATATACGAAGTAAGTTTCGGATTTCCTTCCAAATTGGATGGATATGCGACATTGATGTCGGATATACCGAAGTTAGGTGCAATTGTGGCACGCTTTGTAGAAGAGACTAACTGAAAGTATTGGTTGTACGAGAAAGGCGGTAATATGCAAAAACAGTTTTTATTAATAGGAAACGGGATAAATCTCCATGGTACTACTAATGACTTTTCGTCTGAAGCTATCGCTCATCGATTTGGTGAAGTAATTCAAAAAAGAATATCAAACCATAATGATAAGGAATTTGCATATTTTGATGGAATCAATAAAGAACTAGAATTTGAAGGGTATAAAAACAATATAGAACTACTGGCTTACGATGTTTATGAATTTGTATGTACAAAATATAAGAAGTGTGAAAAGAAAGATTTATCTGAAAATGATGAAATGAAGTTCATCTCACTGATTAAAAATATGGCTATAAACGCAATGTTTTTTAGAGACAGTAAATTCATCGAAAAAGAAGTACCTGAAAAATTAGTCAGGAAGATTAGTTTATATGTAAACGTATTAACACTTAACTATTTTGAATACTGGGATAAAAACAGTATTTGTATACATTTACATGGGAAAATTAGAAGGCCATTTTACTCTGAGTTAAGACATGCAGAAACAGAAGAACTAATATTTTCTCCTGCATTTAATAATATCACTAAGACAGCTGTTATTAACCTAGGATGCTATCCTTCCGACCGATTGTATCCATCAGAAGACTTATATCCCAAAGAGCCGAAAAAATTGTATAAAGACTTAGATAATATTCAAAGAATCGAAGTATTCGGGGTGTCTCCTTATGGAGACGATGAGTTAATAGAAAAATTAAATATGATCGAAAAAGTTAAAATATTCGTTTATAATAGTGAGAAAAATCACAAGGAAATATCTGAGTGGAAGAAAAGAGTTTCTTCTGCAGAAATTGTTGATGGCTCAAAATTTTACATTTAGAAAATATAGTATATCTGTATTAATATCTTACGTCTTATAGGTGCCACAACTGCACCTAACACCATGTTTACGCTTCGCCGCGAGTACGCGGCTCGGTCATCGCATCGTGGGTATGCACCCGCTCCGCTTCGGGCACGTTGGGGCTCGCCTGTGGTCGCCCCAACGTCGTAAACATGAAAATGTTATACGACATTTATATCAGTCATGGATGCAATCCAAATGTCAAACGAGAGAGGTTGATGGAACGATGGGTTACTTAACTGAACACGCATGTGTATAATCTGGGGGGTTAATAATTTCCAGAATGCCTTTAATTAGCAGCACGTCTAACGTCTAACAATTTCAATCTCTTCTTTCGTCAGTCCATAGAGTTCATAAACCATCGCATCAATCTCGCTATCTGTTTTATCAATCTCGTTCTTCAAGGCAATGATTTTTTGCCGGTAATCTTCAAAGTACTGCTTTATTTCACCGGTTTGTTTCGGTGAAAGGTTCTTATTCTCTTTGGGCAGTTTCTTTTTGAGTTCTGCGAAAAACGCTTCTTCGTCCAGCTCATAAAAAGATTCTAACTTTTTTGATTGCTTTTCTAACCCGTATTGAATTTTGAGCCAGTCTAAATACTCGTTTTGTGTCTGGTGGAATTGCTTATTTAAATATAGCATTCGGTCGGCTTTTTCTATAAAGGGTTGTTGGGCGTCTAATGAAATAATCTTTATTGGTATTGCATCAAGATTTTGCTTTGTTACAGTAATGGTATAAGTTGCATCCATCGAAAATTTTTTACGATAGTAATAATTAATAAGTTTAGAATTAAGTAGGCACAACACAAATTTTAAATTGGACTTATTATTTTTTAGGATAAGGTTATTTAGTGAGTTAAATGTATAATATTTTTCATTATCATAAGTACAAATTAACTTCGATGAAACTCTTTGAATCAATATTTTTTTTGATAAAAATGTTTCTTCTTTCCTTGGTCTGTGTAACACATCTCTGTCATAATTGATATAATTGCCACTCCAATTGAAGCCATATCTATGAATGTCCGGGGCTTCTAATAGCTTTTTATATTTTTCAGTTAATCTCGATTTTGATATGTAACGTTTCTTATCTGCTTTTGTTGCAATACCGTTAAGTACATCCACAATTTTGGCTAATTCTATTTGGTCAGTTTCCAACTTATTAAATAAAGTTTTATCCGCTTCATCAATTTTATAAATAAATCTTGTTTCTGGATTAGCTTGAAACTCACATTGCTTAACAATATAGGTTTTAGAATCGTTTTCTTTTATCTGATTGAATATCACATTATTATTTCTATCAAAATGATTGTTAATAATTATGGTAACAGTTTCCGCTGTAACGTTTTCAAAAACTCCAATACCATAAATATTTATTTCTTTAATGTTATAATTTTTATAAAGATATTCTCTAATTGCGGAATAGGTGCTTGTTCTAATAAACGTTTCAGGTGTTATATATCCTAAAAAAGCATTTTTACTTAGTAATTTACTTAAGGATAACTCTAAAAAAACACTGTATAGATTAATCTTACCTTTATTATACCGGTATTTTTCCCAAATATAGTCCTTTATATTATTGATATATGAAGAACCTCTTGTAAATACATACGGCGGATTCCCAATCACCACATCAAACTTAAACGGAAATTCTTTTTCCCACTCAAACGCTTTAGGATCAATAGATATATCATCAATAAGCGAATTCCCGCATTTAATATTCTCATCCAGAGCGGTAAGTTCTTTATGCTTGCTGGCTGTTTTGAGCCAAAGCGAAAGTTTGGTAATCTCCACCGATTCAGAATTTAAATCAACACCATAAAGATTGTTACTCAAAATGTTTTTATCCACATCAACCAAACTATGCGTGCCTCGTTTCAGCTTTGCTATTTCTTTATTTACTTGTTGCCCTTCTCTGTACAAATAGTCAAACGCTTGATTTAAAAACGCTCCGGAACCACAAGCAGGGTCGAGAACTTTTATAGTTTCTAATCTTCTTCTGTACGCATCCCAAAAATCTAAATGTCGTTTTATATTACCGTTGTAGGCTCTCTTTTTAACTTTTACCGATTCATAATCCTTTCCGATTAGTTCAGGTAAGTCGTAAAATCCCAGTTCCTTTTTCTGGTCTTCCAGCCAGCCACCGATGGCTTCCTCCACAATATAGTGGGTGATATATTCAGGCGTATAATAAATCCCTTCTTTTTTGCGCTTACCATTTTTCTTATCAAGGCGTTCGCCATTGATTTCCGCTTTAATCTCCTCTAAATCGGAAATGGACTGCTCAAAAATATGCCCTAAAATATTAACGTTTAAATCGGTGTCAAAATCATAATCCGTAATCTTTGCCAGCTCTTCAAAAACCGCATCATTGAGTTTGAGTGTGTCAAGTTCATCATCGGGTGCAAAAAGCCCACCATTGAATTTGTTGATGTCGTGTTCCGGTTTCCCGTCGTTAATAGCTTTAAAAAGCGCCTGGATAAAAGTCCAATTTTTATCTTCCAGTTCTATAATAGCGTTTCTTGCCTGTTCTAAAGTACCCCTAAAAATCCTTGTCGGTAGCAAACCCTTATCCTCACAGAAACAAACGAAAATAAAACGGTCTAAAATCTTCTGCGTCTTTTCCAGTAAGAGCATTTCGTCTTTTTCGGGATTGTTCTTCTTCAGATGTTCAAAAAGATAGTTTCGTGCTGCTTTGTATTCTCCATAGAATTTATGAGATATCTTCTCCTCTTCCTCTGTGTTGCTCCGATAAAGTTTTTCAATCTCACTTTCACCGTCTTTAGCAATCAGATTCTCTTTAGAGAGCAAATAATAAAACTTTTTGAACGTTTCCGGTTCTAAGAGTTTTTCGATTGAAAACACTTCGTATTCATCCTGGGTTGAACGATGATAAAGTCGTAGTTCTTTAAAATTGGAAACAATAACCCATTTACAGGTCTTTCCTACTTCTGGAGCGTACCCAAAAGCCTGCTGAACTGGAGTTCGTTTATCATTCCTGCGGTGTTGGGGTGAATCTAAATCAGTATTAGCATCTTTGAGTTCAATCACCGCCCGTATGTCTTCTTGCTCGTTTGAGAAATACCCTAATGCCCCATCTGCTCGGTTGGTGGTAACTTTCATCTTTTGCTGGGGAATCATATTCCACGCTTCCGATCCACCAATCACGCCCTGGTAACCCAACACACTCACGAAAAAGTCATCCAAAAATTTCTGGTCAATGGAAGTCTCTTTAATATTGTCCAACTTCCCGCTTTGAAGAGATTGAATCCATTTCGATATAATTTCCTGTTTTTCTTTTAGATTTGGGACAGAAGAAGCTCCGATTCGGATCAGGACTCTGTTAAGCGTTTTTTGATTGAAAATATGTTTTTGGTACTTCATAAAATTCCCCCTTCATTCGGTTTTTTAAATCTATTAATATATTATGTTCTTGTATTTGTTCTGCCACTTTTTCTTCTTTCCCGGGCTTTTCACCACCCCTGCCTCCTTCAATACTCTGCCTACAAAAGATATTGAGACACTTTTGTCTGTTTGGACTTCATAATTTTCCTTTACCATCTTTGAACCGATAAAATAGCTGTCTTCTTTCTCTAAGTCTTTTCTTATATTTATAATTTGCTGTTTTGTTTCCGGCGTGTATATTCTTGATTTTTCCTTTTTCCAGCCTCTGTTGTCGGTTGATATTTCGCTCTCATCCATCTGCACCCATTTACCTACACCATCCTTGCTTGCCAGTAAATACTTGGCTATTTTACGGTTACTCCTGCCTTTCTCGTGTAGTTCTTTTGCCTTCTTACGTTTTAGGATTAATAATTCTTTTTTCGTTTTGGACACTTTTTTACATATGGTTTCTTTACCTATAAAAGCGTCCTATTTCTATGTGGAAAATAACCATTACCCGACAGAATGCAAGGTTCCGTCATGCGATGCTCTAAACTTTCCTTAAAAGCTTTTAAAAGAATACCTGTTTTTCTTTTAGCACAGGTTTTCTTTTTGTAAAAAAGAAAAAGTGTGTTATGATCAGAAAAGAGGAGATAGAGCACATCGGCTGGTTAGCAAGGCTGAAGCTGAGCGAAGAGGAGAAGGAACTGTTTGAGCGGCAATTGAGCTCGATATTGGATTATTTCGCCGTGTTAGACGAGTTGGACACCACGAATGTCGAGCCCACCTATCACGTAATCGGCATAACTGATGTGGTCAGAAAAGACGAGCCGAAGGAGTCGTTAGAGCAGTCCGAAGTGCTGCGTAATGCACCCAAGAAGGAGAAAGGGTACATCAAAAGCCCGCGGATATTATGATTTCTTCCTGAATTCGGTATAGCCGCATTTCCCACAGGAATACCGGTCTTTATGTTCCGCTAAAAACACTCCGGCACCGCACCGTGGGCACATCTTCCGCTTCCTCCGTGCCTTCACCTTTCCTTTCTCCTTAACCAGTTCGTAAAATTCATGTATTGCTGCCATTTTTACCTATTCTCCTTTCCCTTTCCCTTCTCATTTCTCTTTCGCTTCCTCTGACCCTGAACCGCCGAAGTTCCTCTTTAATATATGTTCCCGCTCTATCTCTTTCAGCCTATCTTCACTCTCGTATACCTTCACATAGCCGACGGTCTCTCTTTTCCCGAACTCCGTCCTCATCTTATCTATAACGAGGAGGTTTGGGCTGCACTTAAGCGCTTTTACCAAGGCATTCCGCGTTTCTGCCCTGCTCGGTGAAGCCCCTTCTTCTTTATGCTGCAGCTTAAAAAGGACTTCTTTCCTTCTCAACAACTGATTCTCATTCTCTTTTGTTATCTCTATTTCCATCTTATCATTCCTCACCTCACTTTCAATGCATACTTTCCCGCTTTCTTTATTTCTAATTTCTTCGCGATCTCCGACTCTTTCGCATCTATTATCATGACATACCCACTCCAGTCCGTGCTCATCGAGTTCGAGCCGCAGGTACACATCGCCTTTCCACTTTCCACCATCTTATGACAGTCCCTACACGCTTTTTCCATTATCTATGCTTTTCCTTTTTCTTCTTCCCTTTCTTTTCCTCTTTCTTCTTCTCTTCTTTATCTTTATCCTTATCTGTATCCTTATCTGTATCCTTAGCCTTATCTTTCTCTTTTGCTCTTTCCCTCTCCTTATCCTTCTCCCTATCCTCCTCTATCCACTCTAATTTGCCTAAGCCTGGCTGCCGCATCGTTAAACCTATCTTGCTATCACTCGGATCCCGCTCGTTGAGCGAAATAGCAACTATTCGTGCCCGCAATTTATCTCCCTCGCCCAACGTTCTGCCGGTATCCCTGGTAACGAGCTTCGCGCCCTTCTCATCATACGAGATGTACTCGTCAGTAATCTGACTGATGTGCAATAACCCATCTAATGGGCCTATCTCCACGAAAGCGCCAAATTCCACTATCTCCACCACTTCCCCTTCTACTATCCCCTGCATCGTTGGTCTGAACACGAGCGCATCAAAAACGGTTTCATAATAAACGCCGGCGTCTCCTATCAATATCCGTCCTTCTTTTATGTCCACGATGTCCAGGATCGCAATGAGCATCCCCAGCTTCTTATCCAATCGCCCTTCCAGCTTCTCCTGTAGCATCTCCGTCACGACAACCTGCAAATCGTCACCCAACCGTTCTGGTGGTACCCTTACGACATCTACCGCTCTTATTTTTACGTACATTTTCCAATCCGCTTCTCTACTTCTGCAACATTTAACCTTGTGGATATTACGGCATCCGAGTTCAGTGAGATCGAGTCTATTCCGCATTCCACTAAGAACTCCGCAAATTCCGGGAAATCGCTCGGTGCCTGTCCGCAAATTCCGATCTTCCTTCTTGGCTCGTGTTTATGCGCAGCCTCTATGACGTGCTTCACCAGCCGCTTCACCGCTTCGTTCCTTTCATCAAATAGGTGTGCTACTAAGTCCGAATCCCTATCCAAACCTAACGTCAGTTGCGTCAGGTCATTCGAGCCTATGCTGAACCCGTCGAACACGTCTGCAAATTCATCTGCCAAAATAACGTTCGATGGGATCTCACACATCACGTACACTTCCAATCCTCCTTCGCCTTGTTTCAAGCCAAACTCTTCCATAGTTCTTATTACTTCCCTGCCCTCTTCCGGCGTCCTGCAGAATGGGACCATCACTTTCACATTGGTCAGCCCCATCTCCTCCCTTACTTTCTTTATTGCTTTGCATTCCAACGCAAATGCGGGTTTGAATTTCTTGTCGTAATACCGAGAAGCACCTCGCCAGCCCAGCATTGGGTTGTTCTCCTCCGGCTCGTACAGATACCCCCCAAGTAAGTTTGCATATTCGTTCGTCTTAAAGTCTGATAATCGCACGATTACGTCATTGGGATAAAATCCTGCGGCTATCTTCCCTATGCCCATCGCTAAATTATCAATGAAGAACTGCACTTTGTCCACGTACGATGCGCTCCGCTCGTCTATCTTCTTAATTACGCTTGCAATCTTCCCGTCCTCTTTCGCTCGGCTCTTCAACTGCTCGTAGTCTATCAGCGCCAGCGGATGTATGCCGACATAAGAATTGATGATGAACTCCTCACGGGCTAATCCCACGCCGTCATTCGGAATTTGACCGTGGACAAACGCATTTTCCGGTACTCCGGCATTCATCATTATCCGGGTACGGGGTCTTGGCAGGTTGTCCGTCGTCAGCGTATCCACCCGGTATTTCAACTTCCCCTCGTATATCCGCCCTATACCCTCAGAACAATCTACGGTAACCTCTTTTACACCTTTTAAAATCTCCTGACCATTATCCGTCCCGATTACACAGGGTATTCCCAGCTCCCGTGAAATTATAGCTGCATGGCAGGTTCTCCCGCCCTTGTCCGCGACAATCGCACCTGCTATTTTCATTATCGGCTCCCAGTCCGGGTCGGTCATCTTCGTTACTAAAACCTGCCCGGGCTTGAATTTCCGGATGTCGCTTGCATCTTCTATTACCGTCACCTCTCCAGACCCGATCTTGTGACCAACCGCCTCACCTTGAACGAGCAATGTGCCTTTCTCCTCAAGCACGTACGTCTCTAAGCCCGCGAGATCTTTCTGCGAATGTACCGTTTCCGGTCTCGCCTGGACGATGAAGAGTTCATTGGTTATCCCATCCTTTGCCCATTCGATATCCATCGGCAGGCCATAGTGGTCTTCGATAATGCACGCCCATCTGCCGAGCGTGAGCACCTCATCGTCACTCAGCACGAACCTTCTCTGCTCTTCTATCGTGATTTCTTTCTGTTCGGTTCCAGTTCCAGCTCCAGTCTCCTTATAAACCATCTTCTTTCTCTTCGAGCCCAGTTTCCTCTCTACAATGGGTCTGAAACCTTTCTTCAACGTCGGCTTAAAGACGTAAAACTGGTCAGGATTTACCGTGCCCTGCACGACGTTCTCGCCTAACCCGTATGCGCCCGTTATGTAAACCGCATTTCGGAAGCCCGATTCTGGGTCTATGGAAAACATGACACCCGCGGACGCCAAATCAGAGCGAACCATCTTCTGCACGCCAACAGAGAGATACACGCTGAGATGGTCAAATCCTTTATCAACGCGATAGGAGATCGCTCTGCCAGTGAATAAAGAAGCAAAACATTCCATTACCTTTTCCACTAATTGATCTTCTCCTCGTACATTCAGATAAGTCTCCTGCTGCCCCGCGAAACTCGCCGTCGGCAGGTCTTCTGCCGTTGCACTGCTTCTCACCGCAACGTCCACATTCTTACCGTATCTCTGCTCCATCTCGCGATAAGCTGCCCTTATCTCTGCCTCAAGGTCCCCTGGACATGGTGCATTTTCTATCAGCTCCCGTATTTTACGACCTCTCGTGGACAAATTCTCCATATCGTGCGTATCCAAATCCGCCAGAGCCTCTCCGATCTTCTCACGTATGCCCGCCTTTTCTATCACGTATTTATACGCATCCGCAGTAATGGCAAACCCTGAAGGAACGTTCACACCCTGCACCAGCAGATTCCTTATCATCTCTCCGAGAGACGCATTTTTGCCCCCAACTAAGGCTACGTCTCCTGTCCCCACCTCTTCAAACCACTTTACGTATTTCATAATCTGCTCCAGATTTGATTTGCAAACATCTAAAAAAGGATTCTAATAAATTTTGTGCTTTTGTATATAAATAGGATTATTGTACTTGTTTACCGCGGAGCCCGCAGAGAACACAGAGAAGAATCCGGGAAATCATTTTCGTCATCTCCGCGCTCTCCATGATCTCGGCGGTATACAAATTACCTTTCTCCCTCATTATTCAGCGCAGGAATGATTATTGATAACACCCTGGAGTTCAACTCTGCATGTATAGAGTGGATACGCGATTAAATACGCAAACGCACCGCCGTGAAACATTATTCCAACATCGGTACAATGAGCAATCAGCTCTAAATTCGCAATGGAGAGAAGAACAAAAAAGAGGAGCATCATCCACCCTCTCTTCTGACCAACCCTAACAACAGTGGTGCTCGAATTCCCCAAATCTTCCTCGTAATCGTTTATTTGATGCGTGAGTAAAGCCCCGCAGCCAACTATCATAAACAGGGACGCGATTAACAGAGTAAGCGTATTTAAAACGCCTCCTGCCAGCGTAAATCCCGCTAAAAAGGGGAACACACCAAACATCAAACCGTGAGTTATTATATCCACAATAAGCCGTTCTTTGAGCCTTATGTACCTCATTGAATAGAGCGTGAAGAAAGCAATACTTAACCCCGTGAATAAAAGACCGATTGGGCTTAAAAAGCAGGAAAGTGCGATCGGAATTGCGAGCAGCAGACTCATGAGCATAAAAGTTCCTTTTTTCGTTACCTTGCCCGTTGAGAGCGGATTTTTACCCAGCATGACTTTTTGCGTATGCCGTCTGTCTATTTCAATGTCGAAATAGTTGTTTATGACGAATCCGTAGCCGATCACGCAGAAGAAGATTACGCCGACTGAGATAAGAATGGGCGGCGTAGCATGCGCTAAAACCGCGCCTATAAGTGGGACAAGTGTATAGAACTTTATCCATTCTCTGACCCGCAGCATCCTGAAGTATTCTTTTACCTTCGTTTTTTCACTCCCTTATCCCTTTCATTATACTTAGTATATACTGGTTCATATATATGCATAAATAGCTTCATATAAAGACTTAAAGATAATTAAGAATAGTGCCGATTCTGACAGGCACGATTGGAACGGTCTAAGAACTCTGTGATCTCCGCGCTCTCGGCGGTGACTATATCTTTAGACAGTCAGTGCCGCTTTTACATCTTTCCATGCCGCAGAATGGAGAATAACAGCCAGAAGCCCAATATCCCCGCTCCGAGAAAACCGATGATGCCGATAACCGGTATTTCGTGCCACCTGGGCGGAACACCGGAAAGAACAATAAGGGCAGAACCGATCACGAGCGAAGCTAAAACAATTGCAAACACCAAACGATTGTTGGTCTGGTCGAAGGTTTTGAGCATTGGGTCAAGACCCTTGTGCTCGAATTTAATCGTTGCCTCGCCCTGTTTTATCAGTGCTAATATCTCCCTCGCTTCGGCTGGCAGGTCACGCATCAGCAAGCTCGCTTCAGTGGCAGAGTGATAGAAATCTTCGATTAGCCTCAGGGGACTCATGCGCTCCCGGATTAACTTTTCGGCAAACGGTTTGGCATGTTTTACCGCATTAAATTCGGGGTCCAGTTCTCTGCCCACGCCTTCAATGGTCACCAGCGCTTTTGCAAGCAGGTAGAAGTCCCTAGGCACTTTTAGGCGATGTCCCGCGACCACGTTCATAATGCGGTGCAGCAGGCTTCCTATTTCGAGTTCTTCAAGCGTACAATAAGCATAAACTTCGATAAGTTCCGCAATATCGGATTCTAACTTCCCACTATCTACCATTTGTCCATGTCCGTATCCGGACGCGGATAATTTCAAAATGGTTTTCGTGATTTTACGCTCGTCCTTATTTATAATCCCGATGAGCACGTCAGCCAGGTCTTCTCGATGCCGTACTGACAGAGCCCCCATCATTCCGTAATCGAGGAAACATACAACGTTGTCTTTCAGTACCCTGATGTTTCCCGGATGGGGATCAGCGTGGAAAAAGCCGTGCTCAAATATCTGTTTCAAAATAAGGTCGGCGCCTCGTGCTGCCACGACTTTCGGATCAATGCCGGAGTCTTGAACTTGCGCATCTGCTTTTGTAATATCCGAGACCTTTATCCCACCGATAAACTCCATTGTCAGGACTTTACCTGAGGAGAACTCACGATAGACCTGAGGCACGTGAATGGTCGGGTCAGACTGGAAATTGTTCGCAAAACGCTCGATATGCGCCGCCTCGATTCTGAAGTCCTGCTCCTTCTTGATTACCCGTGCAAATTCCTCCACTATTCCCACGGGGTCCACAATCTCCAGTTCCTTGAGATGTCTCTCGACAAGAGTGGCAACGTGGAGCATTATCTCCAGATCCACCTCAATAATTCGGTCAATTTCCGGACGCCGAACCTTGATTGCTACTTCTTCGCCATCGGGCAATACCGCTTTATAGACCTGTGCAATGGAAGCGGAAGCGATGGGGGAATCCGGCAAATCCTTGAAAATGCGGTCAACAGGACTGCCCAATTCCTCTTCGATGATCCGTTTAGCATCTTCCGTCGAAAATGGTGGTACGTCCTCTTGAAGTTTCTCCAGTTCGGTGATAAGCTCTTGCGGTATCATATCCGGTCGGGTGCTCATAATCTGACCGAATTTGACGAAAGTTGGTCCCAGCTCCTCCAGAGCCATTCGCACCCGTTCCCAACGAGAGAGAGCCGCTATCTCCGCGGCGGCTTTGCTTAGTATGAAGCCCTTGCCCATACCGAATTCGAGATGTTTTTGTAACTCCAGCTTCGCTAATACGTCTCCAAAACCATACTTTACTAAAATCGCGATTATCTCGCGATAGCGGTTGACATGGCGATACGTGCGGCTTATCACACCGATCTTGCGAATCGGCATTTTCTATTCTTTCTTCTTCTCTAAGACCTCTTTGATGCCACCAAGAAAGCCTTTTACCACTCCTTTCACCACTTCTACCGTCTTGTCGCCCGCTTCTTTTGTAGCGTCCAGAGCAGCTTCCGCAGCGTGTTCCGTCAGCCCAGCGGCTTTGGCACCCGCCTGCTTCGTACCTTCGATTATGCCCTCGACAGCCCTTTTGACAATCTCAGAAGTCTCCACCTTTGCCTTCCGTGCGCCTTCGATTGTACCTTTCATTGCATCTTTAGCCACGGATTCCACTTTCTCCTTTGTTACTTCAGCTCCTTCCAAAGCCTTCTTAACGGCGTCTCGGGTAATCTCACCCGCCTTCTCTTTTATGTCTTCTCCCTTCTCAACCGCGTTCACCACCGCTTCTCTAACGGCTTTTGTTACCTCACTCTCTTTTTCTTCCATGATTTCTACCCCCTTTAATTATGACAAAGGGCGTAATAATAGAAACGTTTTATGCAAAACGCTTTATCCGCCTGTTCCATTCAACCCGGATGACACCGCAAAGTTTACACTTTATTTATGGCTTGAGAAAAGTTGAATCGTTGCTAATCTGGGAGTTTGGCAAGGAGTATGTGTTTAGCGGAGGCGAAAATTTAGAAACCACGAGATTTCACGAGATTAACACTAAAACTTTTTAGGAAAAAGTTTTATCAAAAACGCTTTGCGGAAAATAATGTTTCTTTCTTAGCACAGGTTCTTTCTTTGGAAAAGAAAGAAAGTGTTTTGTAATCTCGCGATCTACTAAAAAAGCCCAGCCTTTATTTCCAGAACCCGGGTGACTTCATCCAGTATTCCCTGCATTTTACCTTTTACTTTCTTCCATGCCTCCCGAATCGGAACCGCGGTATAAACGTATTTAAGCCTTTTGCCCTGTTCTACCCGTTTAATTATGAACCCTTTCTGGTCTAATCCCCGGATATACTTCCGGATTGTTCGTTCCGAGAGATTTATCCGGTCTTCAATCTGTTTTATCGTCAACGACGAGTTCAGTAAAAGATCGTAAATTTTGATTTCTATTGGCTTAAAATTGAGAAAGCTCAAAATAGCACTCAATAATTCTATCGGCTTCTTCCCTTCTTTTAGTGACTTTTCTATATCCGCGATAGCACTCCGTTTTGCCATTTCCATATTTGTACTATGAACAAATTACTATATAAAAGCTTCATAGGTATGAACTTAACGAAGCGCAGGTACAAACACACGCACAAGAGGACTGCAAATATAAACTGCTATTGACGCAACGATAATGGCTACGGGATAAACAAACGGCAGAGAGAAGAGATAGAAAAAGAACAGCGTGAAAAAAATAAGCCCTGCCGGTATCACTATCCGCTTATCCCTTATATTTCTATACCTTATTCTGCTGGTCATCAAGAAGCATAAGATGCCCATTAGACCAATCAGAAGGGAAGCGCTGGAATAAGACGGAAACGGCAACGGCAACTCGAGAGTCAGGAGCAGGAACGAAGCTAAAAAAATCGCGCTGCCGGTAATTGGGAATCCTTCAAAATACCCTTTTTCTTTTTCCGAAAGAAAACCGGTGCTAAAAGAAAACCTGGTTTCTTTGGTAACGCTTTCTTTAGCGTCGAACCGCGCAAGCCTTAACATCCCGCATATTACATACGCGCCGCAGAATGCCAGTACAACGTTAATATACATAGCGGGAACCGCGAAATAGTCCTTAATAAGTACATAGATAATAATCGCGGGTGCAACGCCAAAAGAGAGCATATCGGCAAGCGAATCGAGATATTTACCTAATGGGGAGCTTTCTACATTTCTCGCCACCATACCGTCCAATCCATCAGCAACTACCGCGAGTAAGATCAATATACTCGCGTTTTTAAGCGCCTTTTCGGTTATATTAGTGCCCGAGATTACAAATAATATCGCTGAGAAGCCGAATAACGCATTGAGTATGGAGAATAAATCGGGCAGTTTTATCTGCTTTATGATACTATCATCAGAATAATCAGCTTTGTTCATTTTTTTGATTTATGATGCGCTTTTCCCTTATCCCTGCCCAGATAGACGAACCGATCTAATCTCCTGCTGAAATCGCTCCATACCCCCTCTTTACCTTTTGCCGCCTCATGCTTCTGTACCTGCAGGAATTCCCTGAGCTGAGCATCGAGCATATCCGCATAACATAAAGCTTCGGCTTCTGCAAACAGGGGCTTCACCGGGGAGCCCCATTTACCGTACCTATGATGGCTCAATATGAGATGCAGCAATCTAAGCCTGAGTTCCTCCGGGAAACCCGTTATCCCTTTTATTTTATCGTCCACCATTCGATAGCCCAAGACGATATGGTCTATAAGCCCGCCTTCTTCTGTTACGTCTATCCGGAATGTATATTCATACGCTGCCGTTTTCCCTACATCGTGCAGGATGGCACCCGCAAGCAGCAGATCACGGTCAAGTTCGGGGTAGAGCTTACAGACGGTTTCGCATACCTCCATAACAGACTGAGTGTGCTCTATCAGTCCGCCGATATAATTGTGATGGTGAATTTTAGCGGCAGGTGCTTTTTTAAAGGAACTTACAAAGCTGGGGTCGTTGAGGAACGAAAGAACCACACGCTTTAAATAATCGTTCTCCATACTCTCTGCCGTTCTCAATATTTCGTCGAACAGAAAGTCTATATCTTTCGACGTCATTGGCAAAAATTCCGCGAGGTCGTACGGTTCGGTGCTTATTCCGATTCCGCTGGGCTCGAAGATTAACTGTAAGCGACCTCTAAAGGATTCCACCACGCCCTTTACACGAACGACGTCGCCGGGCTCGAATAGAGCTGCGACTGCCTCAGCGTTCTCCCAGCACTTCGTCCATATACTGCCCGTGCTGTCGCCCAATTTCACCTGCAGGTAGTAACCTTCTTTCGTGATAAATTCCTTTAACTCCTTCTCCATGACTATGAAAGAGGAATCTACGGTGCTACCAGCCTTTAAATCCCTTATCCTTTTATTTTTTGTTTCACTCATTTTCCAGCCCCATCTGCAATTACTTACAAATCGGTCAGTGCAATTCTATCTCTGCTCCAGCTCCATCATCATCTCGTCCATTGAATATATCCCACTTCTTTCTTTCCCGTTAATCCATTCAATGGCTTTTATCGCACCCTGAGAGAACGCTTCTCGGCTGTGTGCACGGTGTGTTATCTCCAAACGCTCTCCTTTGCCCGCATATAATACTGTATGTTCGCCGACGATGTCGCCAGCTCGCACTGCGTGTATTCCAATCTCGTCATCCGTTCGCTCTCCGGTTATGCCCTGCCTGCCGTAGACGAAAGCCGTTTTCCCTTTTATGTACTCAGAGAGGATCTCAGCGGCTTTTACCGCCGTTCCGCTCGGCGCGTCCTTTTTATGCGAGTGATGCATCTCTATGATTTCCATGTGATACTGATATGCCTGAAGCTGTCGTGCGGCTTCTGCAATCAACTTCCAGAAGACGTTCACACCGATAGAGAAGTTAGGGGATATAATAGCGGGGACACAGTCTGTTATAGCGTCTTCCAGCTCTTTGAACTGCGATGCTGAAAATCCCGTTGTGCCCACCACGAGTTTCACGTTGTTGCGAGCGGCGACTTTAACGTTTTCCAATGCTGCCGTAGCGTTAGTAAAATCCACGAGCACATGAGGTCTAACCTCTTTTAACACGTTCTCCATCTCATCAGGACTTGATACTTTTATTCCCGGCGTTAGCTCTTCTCCCACGTCGTGTAGGTCGAACCCCGCAACCAATTCCATATTGTCGTTTTCTAAAATGCCCCGCACTACTTGATTGCCCGTTCGCCCCTTTGCTCCTGCTACCGCAACTTTCAGTTTTATTGCCATGGTTAGTCAATTAAACATTGCTCGTTTTTGTTTATAAGGTGTAGTTATAACCACAAGATTACACAACACTTTTTCTTTTTTACAAAAAGAAAACCTGTGCTAAAAGAAAAACCAAGAGGATGTTTTTAGTCAAGGTTTTTACTTTTATCTCCGCGTCACGATGCTCACCACGTCTCCATCTGCAAGCACGTGCGAAAGCCCGACACGCTGGCCACCGTACTTCGCGGACTTACCCCAGATACGTGCGTATCGGAATTTCTCAACGAAATCGCGGTGAATGGTAGAGCAGACGTCAGCCATCGTAGAATCCCGTTTTATCACCAGTGGATTCTCCATATCCGCTAATCCACCCTGCGGCTTCATATATATGCAGATGAATTTGAGTTCGTTATAGACTCTTTCTTTCAGTGCTTCAATATTCGTGCTGGTGGCTGCGGAGATCGTCACGGCGTCGGGGAAACGCTCCATGAGCGTCATAAGCTGCTCAGAACTTACCAGATCTATCTTGTTAATGACCGTGAGTGCACGGATGTATTTCCGGTTTCCAATAACCACGTCAATAAGGTCATCGAGGGTGATGCGTTCTCGAATGAGAACCTCTGCGTTGTGTATTTTGTATTCCGCTAACACCGCTTTGATCATTCTATCATCGAATTCGAGTTTAACGGTGCTGTTTACTGTGATTCCGCCTCTGCTTGCTTTATGAATGACAACCACCGGAGGTCGGGTATTGATTCGAATGCCGGCATCGTATAACTCCTTTGTCAATATATCGTACTGCTGCGGATGAAAGACGTCCACGAGGATAAGAATGAGGTCCGCGTTTCGCATCACCGATAGTACCACTTTGCCGCGCCCTCGTCCTGATGCTGCACCCGAGATAAGCCCTGGAAGATCAAGAAATTGCATCCGTGCACCTTTGTAGAGGAGCGTACCAGGGATCACCTCGAGCGTAGTGAAATCATAATCGGCAACCTCGGCATCGGTGCCGGCAAGGCAGTTGAGCAGCGTGGATTTGCCGACTGACGGAAACCCCACCATAACGACAGTAGCATCGCCGGATTTTTTTATTGCATATCCTTCGCCTTTGCCCGCGGATTTTGCAGTGGCTCGTTTCTGCATGTCCTCCTTCAGTCTGGCGAGTTTCGCTTTCAGCCGCCCGATGTGGTGCATTGTCGCCTTGTTGTAGGAGGTCTTCCTTATTTCGTCCTCTATGTTCTTAATGTCTTCTTCGATAGTCATTCTGGCGAGGTGATGTAACTTGGTGGATCAACGAAATGTAAATAACATAATCAATTTTTGGTAAATATCAAATTTCTGGATGTCGTTTTAGTAGGCTACGTTATTTCGTAGCTTTAAGTACCTGCTCCAACTTCTCCGCGGCATACTTGTGGTCAAACTTCTCTGCTAATGCTAAGGCGTTCGCGCTAATCTTCTTCCTCGGCTCGACATCCTTTAACAACATAATTACGTACTTGGAGAAAGCCACATAATCGTCAGTCACGAACATATCTTCACCATTTACAGGATTTATACCAAAAGTAGCCCGCCGAGTGGCAACTACGGGCACTCCACAAGCCATCGCCTCTAAGAGCTTCCCCCTAAAACCCGTGCCCAACTCAATCGGTGCCACAAACACGTCGCTATTCCAGTAAAACCGCCGCACATTCTCGTCATCCCCTCCTTCCCGGACGGTTATATTTTCACTTCTCAAATCCAGAAGTTCTTGAGGTGGATTGAACCCAATTGCATAAAACCTTGCATCCGGGACTTCCTGCCGGATTCTATCCCAGCAATGGTTGATAAAGTTCTTCACGGCATCCACATTGGGATAATGCTGAAAATTGCCCAGGTAAAGAATATTTTTAGTGTTCCTTCCCCATGACTTCTTCCTCGGCGGCGTGTAAAATGCCGTGTCTACTCCGTGAGGCACTACTTTGATCTTGTTCTTCAATCCTGGAGCATAGCTTATCAGAATATCGCCATCCTCCCTGGTTAAAGTTAAAATCCTATCTGCAACGTCGTACATCTTAAATTCGTAATTAAATAGCTCTTTTATTGTCTCTTCACTAACGTCCTCTCCTTTTGCAGCTCTTAGTTCAAGCGCCTTTGTATAACATTCGTGTACCGAAATCACAGCCATGGTATCTGCCGGAATGATGCTGCGATTCGCCTCTTCTATGTACTGCCCCATCATTGAATATTCTGCGATAACCGCATCAAAATGCTTCTCCTTCAAAGTCAATTTCAGTGCAGCTTCAATTTTTTCGTCATAAGCTCCGTCTCCGGTTAAGAAGCTCTTCGGTCTATTCAATCGTTTATAAAGTGCTTCTGTTTCATCATGGGGTCGTTCTCTGGCAGAATCAATTCTGATAATCTTTTCACAGTACGGCTCAAGACTTTTATCTTTCCGGTCTGCCCCGGTATAAACGGGGGCGATCAGGGTTATCTTATGCCCCATCGAAGACAGGTTCTTAATTCGGTGATAAATGAGGATTGGTCCTCCAATGATGTCCGCGCTGGGGAACAGCTTTGGTAAGAACAGTATATTCATTTTCATTGCACCCCTTTACAAATAATATCCCTCATTCGTGAACGAATATCTTCTTGACTTGTAAACCGCATCAATCCCCGCCACCGTTCTTGCAGTTCACACAACTTTTGAAAAGGGTCGAATTTTGGCACTGCATCAGTTTTAGCAATGGCGATGTTATTTAATGTCTCTACACTGCCTTCTCTGTCACCCTGTGCGAGATACTCCTCGGATAACAGTTTGCACGCCTGCTCAATCTTCTCTTCAAGGTTGGATTTCAGAAAACACCCGGGGTAGGGATCAAAATCCTCCGGATAAACCTTTTGCATTCCTTCAATCTCCTTTTGCGTTTCAATCTTTGCTCGCTCGTAGATAAAACGATAGATGTCTTCTCTAAACTGCATCCAGGTAGTATGCGCCCTTGGCGGTGGAAGGTGCATAATGGAAAGTTGATTATCGAGGAAGAAGGAAAAACCAAGCATCCTCGCATTTATCAAAAAGTCTATATCCTCGCCTCTCCGGACATTCGGGTCAAAAGGAACGACTGTAAAGAGATTGCGATGGATAACCATATTTCCACCAAAAACAAAAGGCGTCTCTTTCAACCTCGGTTCGGTTCCAATGATTTTATCAAATGCTTCGTTCATCCTCTCAGATTGATCCCAATACTTCATCCAGGGGCGATACGGTTTTTTAACGTGGTAGTCTCCATCTGGCTGGAGATAATATCCCGCCACTGCGTTGATGGTTCTTCCGCCAATTTCCCGGCCAATAAATTCTTTGGCGTTCAACATGAATTTCGGGTCTTCAAAGACTTCGTCATCGTCAATAAGCACCGCAACATCTGAACCCAGAACGTGCGGAATGAACGTGCAGAGATTTCGAATGTTAGAATAGCCACGAAGTTGGAGAAGGTCAATATACTCTTTCCCACCCTCACGACGCAATAGGTCGTGTATCTCCATAAGACGAGAATGCCCAAACAGCATTACTTCTACTCCCGGATTGGCAGACTTGATGATACGGGCAACTTTTTTATCAACCTCGGATTCGATCTCCTCTGCGGTAGCGACTGTAATTATTACTAAGTCAAAATCTTTATCCTCCAGCCCCGATATGCTCTGTATCGCTCTGAATAAAGTGCCTTCTGTATCTAAAGGCGTTGGATGGTCATAGATGGCGTCTCCTTCCTTATAGCCTGCGTCGCTTTCTCTTCCCCAATACGAGGGGATTGCCATTGTGAGTTTCATAATGTAACCTTTTATTGAAGCAACACAATAATTAGGTACTAATACTTTCATTCCTTTTTATTCGATAGATATAAGTAAAATAGGAATGGAATGCAAAGGATAAAGATAAGGAGGTAAACGTAGAGATGGAATATATATACGCTGCATTGCTCTTGCATAACGCCGACGTGGAGGTCACCGAGGACGGAATAACCAAGATACTGAAGGCTGCAGGTGTAAAGGCAGATACGGGTAGAGTGAAAGCACTGATTTCCGCTCTGAGCGGTGTGGACATAGAGGAAGCGATGGCGCAAGCACAGCCGGCTTATGCTCCTGCGGCAATGGTGCCAGCAGCGGCACCGGCTCCCGAAGCGGCAGAGACGGAAAAGAAAGAGAAGGAAGAGAAGACGGAAGAGGAGGAAGAAGAAGCAGAAGAAGCGGGTATGGAAGGGCTATCGGCATTATTCGGGTAAGCTAAACCAAGCCTTTCCTCGGTCTTTCTTTTTTTTAAAAAACTGCTTTTCAAAACTTAGCGACGGGACAATTAATTTTTTAAGTCCCTATATCTCACTTTCTTTACTTAGTTAGTTAGTAAGTAACTTATGCTCCGGTAGTGTAGCTCGGCCAATCATCTCGGCCTTTCGAGCCAAGGACTCGGGTTCAAATCCCGACCGGAGCAATATTTTACCCGTAGATTCGTTATCGAGTGTGTCGAAAAGAGGAGATGGAACGTATAGAAAAGAGAATAGAGGCATGCAAGCGTTGCGAGCTGTGGCAAACGAGAACCAATCCGGTCGTCGGTGCGGGCTCGTTATCCGCAAGAATACTGTTCGTAGGCGAGGCTCCGGGCTACTATGAAGATTTGAAGGGCGAACCATTTGTGGGCAAAGCGGGGAAGGTGCTCGATGAATTATTGGCTTCGATTGCGTTACAACGAACCGACGTTTATATAGCCAACGTCTTAAAATGCCGCCCACCCGGGAATAGAAATCCCACAGCGGATGAGATACGTGCGTGCACACCTTATTTAGATGCGCAACTGGAGATTATTCAACCGGAGATTATTGCTACTCTTGGCAACTTTTCGTTGTCATATATCTTCGATAAATTCGGGTTACCAAAGGATAAAATAAGTAGAATACACGGCACGGTATTTACGGTAAGCACCATTGCGGGTATCAAAATCAAAATTAGAAAGGTCATACCGTTGTATCATCCAGCAGTGGCTACGTACAATCCAAACATGAAAGAGACATTAATTGATGATTTTAAGGTGCTGGCTGGTAGTTTACGCTATGACCTGCACCTTTGATACCATAAGAGAAGGTGAGACGACATTATAAATCTGCCGTGTATCGTCCCCAATCATTTCTACATGGTTCAATATCTCTTGCATGTTTCCTGCGATCATTACGCCCTTAACGGGGAACAAATCGCCGTTTTTAATGCCAAAAGCATTCTGTGCAACGACGGAGAAATCGCCGGATGCTCTTGAAGCGGTGTGTGCACCTATCACGTCGTTTATGAAGAGCCCCTCCCGAATATCGCCGATGAGTTCAGCCTTAGAAGCTCTGTCACTTCCTGCTCTTTCTTGTACGATAAAATTCGTTGCCCCGGGAGCTGGCAAACTGTCGAAGCCCCTTAGTGCGTTGCCCGTGCTTTCTACGTGGTCTTTATTGGCAGTATAAGAATCGTATAGAAAATTCCTGAGCACGCCCTTGTCCACTATGGTTGTAAGTTGGGAAGGGACACCTTCACCGTCCATCTTTCTGCTGTTCACCCCTGACGGCATCGTGGCATCGTCAACAATAGTAATAATTTCGGAAGCTATCGGCACGCCCTTTTTGCCATGATAGGGCGATTGCTTTCGCTGCACGTTCTCGGCGCTCAGTTGTGGAATTAGGGTGTACGCGAAGAGGCTTTGCACTGCCTTGGGAGCAAAGACGACAGGAAGCTGCATCGTTTTTAGCTGCTTACCGCCTAAGCTGTCCACGGCTATTTTTACTGCCTCCCTGCCTATCCAGCCAAAGTCAATATCACCAAGCATTCTGCTTACCTTACTCTCGTATCCCGATATTTCCTCGCCGCTACTGCTGTCTTCACTTGCCACTACCGCTATCCCTGCGGAGACGTACGTGCCGGCATCACGCGTTTCGATACCTTCAGAATTCAAAATGAAAGTTTCATCGAAACCCGCAGCAAAGCCCCCCTCTGTTGGTGTGCATCGAACACCTTTTTTCACTTTATGCTCTTTCATTCCCGTTAGCATCTCTTTGCAATACGCTATCGCATCCTCGCTACCGCCCTCAACGCTGCTAAGAAGGGCAACTATTCTGCGATCAAACGTCTTTTCGGGTTCCTTGTAGCCCTGCTTTGACGTTTCTGCCATGGGTGCAGATAAACCCGGGAAATAGTTATCTCGCTCTGATACCCGCGCTTGTTTTAGCGCATGCGCAACGCATTCTTCTATTTTTACCTTTTCTAAAGCGGTGGTGTATGAAAAACCTATCTTGTTTGATATTACAACGCGCACGCCAATACCGGTGCTTTTAATATGCTTCACCTTCTTCACTTCCTCACGTTCGAGGTCAATGCTTAACACATCGCTTCGTTCTCCGTAGATCTCTGCCTGGTCGCAGCTTTTCAACGCCAGTTTTAGTCCTTTATGCATGAAGTCGAGCATTTATTATCCTACCTCACCCAATGACACTTTCATAAACATAAGTCCGACCAATTGGCTTATACAACTCTGTGGTTCTCTGTTTGAGTTCTGACCTAATCTCTCCTATCTTTTTGTGAACTTCTTTTGTATAAAATTTTTCACCGCACTTCTCACATACGCCAGCTCTGACTCTCAAGATTGCCACATCGTTTCCTCCTTTAACAATCTTCTCCACTTCTTTTTCTACTACTTTTCCCCCGCAAAGGGGACAGATTGGCGTTAACATTTTATCTTCTCCTTATCTTATAGTCTATCCATCTATCAGGGTCTGGAATATATCCAGTTATGGCAATTGCGATGTCATGTTCAGCAGAATACGCCCAAACACTGTGTATATGCCTCCCTTTTTGGTCTTCTCCATGCACAAGACAGCTCGGGAAGGGTTTATCATCTGCATAATCTTCGATTGTCTCACCGTGTAAGACGGAATAAAACAAATCTTTGTCCAGTATCTCATCATTTGCGAGTTCCTCATCTGCATGGTCTGTCATGTTAATCCTCCCTTTTGTTACCGCTGATTTTATCTTTTCTAGTATATCCATTTATAATTTATCACCATTTAAAAGCTTTTGCCTCTTTATAAACGTCTGCATGTTACTGCGTTTAACAAGAAAACCTGTGCTAAAAGAAAAACATCAGGAATATTTCAGTCAATGTTTTTAACGAATGTAAAAAAATTGTGTGTAAATCCGTGTCTTAAAATTATATTTTGTTGACGCAGATTAACACAGATGAAAAAGCCCCAAAAGAAAAAAATCGGTGTAAATCAGTGTTAATCTGTGTCTTAAAGAGAAGGCAGTTATACTTTATGGACAATAAAAAATGTTAAGGATAAAAGAAGGCGAACTTGTGCATTTGATAGACAGAAAAGGCAGGAGATACCATATTTTATTGAATGCCGGGTCCTCTTTCACGTTCCGCCACGGGACAATTTCGCATGACGAAATAATCGGGGTGGAGGACGGAAGCGTCGTAAAATCGTGCTACGGTGAAAAGTTATTGGTCTTCAGACCGACGTTAGCAGAATACATCGGAAAGATGCGGAAAGGGTCGCAGATAATATATCCGAAGGACATTGCGGCTATTTTAATGCTTGCGGACATATTCCCGGGTGCAACGGTATTAGAGGCGGGGATAGGCTCTGGAGCGCTTACCATGGCGTTGCTGCGTGCTGTGGGCACTGAAGGGAAGGTGGTGTCGTACGAGAGGAGGGGGGAGTTCTTGAAGATCGCGAGGAGCAATATCGAGTCGTTCTTCGGTACGGTAGAAAGTGCGGGAAAAGAAGGTTCCGGGGAGTTAGTGGTGAAGGAAAAGGACGTGTACGAGGGCATAGACGATAAAGAACTGGACAGAATCTTATTGGACCTTCAGGAGCCGTGGAGAGCGCTGAAGCACGTAGAAGAATCGCTTAGAAACGGTGGAATCCTCCTTTGCTACAACCCCACAGTGCTGCAGATCTACAAGCTTTCAAAACGGTTAGAGTTGAAGTACGCGGAAAGCTTTCGCGTTATGGGCATTTACGAGATTGGGATGCGCGGCTGGGAGGTTAAAGGGAGAAGCATACGTCCGGAGCATAGAATGGTTGCTCATACGGGGTTTATATTTGTAGCGCGGAAATGTGCGCCGGTAGAGTGAAAACTCTCGTAAACGTGCTCTTTGAGTTCGGTTAAGCTGGTAGAGAAGAACAAATGGCTTTTACATGAACAATCGGTGCATCCGAAACGAGCTATGGACTCTAATCGCATACTCAAGTTCGCAGCGATTTCGCATTCTTTCCGCGCCTCCGTTTCTGCGAATACTACTTCCCTTACTTCCACCCCCGGATTTGCCAGGAAATAATCTATATGCCAGTGTAACTTCTTATTATTGCCAACGTCACGCAGATGTCTTCCTATTCTTCGTTCTAATCCCGATAGCGCAGAACCGGCATACGCATAAAAGCCTTTTTTAAAGGCTATGCACCCTATTTTACCTATCTCTATTTCTCTATCCTCGCTGTTTTCTATGATTAGCACGTAAGTCCCGTTCATCTGTTTTCTTTTAGCACAGGTTTTCTTTAAAAAGAGCTAATCAAATACCATTATTATATAGAACCGATGAAAGAGCGCATGGAGCAGGTGGAGCAGATAGGAAGGTTAAAACGAGAGAAGAATGCGATTGTTTTGGCGCATAATTACGAAAGGGCGGAGGTGCAGGACATAGCGGAGTTCGTTGGTGACTCCTTAGAGCTTGCGCGAATAGCGATGGATACGGATGCAGATATAATTATCTTCTGCGGCGTTAATTTCATGGCGGAAACCGCTGCGATATTAAATCCCGATAAAAAAGTCGTTATTCCCGACGTCTGTGCGATCTGCCCGATGGCACAGCAATTGCCTCAGGACGTCCTGCGTGCGGCGATGCGTGAGCATCCCGATGCCGACGTGGTCCTCTACGTAAATACACTTGCAGAAAGTAAGGCACTTGCAGACTGCATTTGCACTTCGGCAAACGCACCGGAGATAGTGCGAGCAATGGATACTCCAACCGTATTATTCGGGCCGGATCGCAACTTAGCATATTACGCGCAGAAGGGAACGTCAAAGATGATTGTCCCCGTGCCGGAGCATGGGAACTGCCCGTCACATCATCAAATCACTCTTGAAGACCTGCTGAAAGCGAAAGACGCACATCCACGGGCGAAAATCATGGCTCATCCGGAGTGCATTCCCGAAGTCCAGGACAGGGCTGATTACCTCGCGTCCACCAGTGGCATGGTGAAGATTAGCAAGGAAGTGGAGGACGAAGAGTTTCTGATCGGTACTGAGATCGGGCTTCTGCATCGGCTGGAAAAGGAAGCGCCGGACAAGAGGTTTTATCCGCTCTCTACTACTGCGGTCTGTCCACAGATGAAGATGTGCACGTTAGAGAATATAGAAGCAGCCTTAGAGCACGAGAAGCCTGAAGTCGTTCTTTCACCTGAAATCATGGATGCTGCGAGAAAGCCCATCGAGCGGATGCTTGCGCTATCTCACTAACCTTTCTTTGAAAAAGGAGTTTATGGGACAATCAGGAAAAATGTATATGCCGACGTTTACTTTAGGATACCAGGAGGTAAAAAATGAACGCTAAAAAGAGTGATAATAAAGGTGAGAAGAGAGCGATGGACATAGCTATCTTTAACAAATTATTCTCTACGGGGTATTTTTCGCTAATTTTAACAGCGGTACTACTTTTTTGCTTTGTAGCGATGGTGGGTGCAACTAACGCAACGAATGCGACTTCAGCACCAACTAAGACGATTCCTGAATACGCGGCAATAATTGCGGTTATTGTGATACTCGCAACCTTCTTATACTTAATTCATCTTGGCTATAAAGCAGATGACAAGCTTGACAAGGGTGAGATGCGGAGAGCCATTGCGGGGACGTTCGTCGTGGGGTTCACCGTGCTACTGATTTTATCGCTTACTTATGATTGTAGTTATAGAAGTGAAATTGTCATGATGTATATCGAACTCGTTGGCATCGTTATCGGCTTCTATTTCGGTCAGAGAACCGCGGAAACAGCAAAAGGAGGAGGACACCAATAAGCGAGCGCATCACAAACTCTTCAACGCCGCCACAACCTTCTCATTCTGCTCCTGAGTCCCCACGCTAATCCTGATGAACGAATCACCCGCACCTCTGAATGAAGAGCAATCGCGCACGGTTATCCCTTTTTTTAACAACGCATCAAATACTTCACGTGCCGTCCGTGGCGACACGTCAACGAGCACGAAATTTGCCTCTGACAGGTAAACCGTGAACAGCCCTTGCAGATTCTGCTCAAGATACGCCCTTCCTACCTGCACCAACTCGATACTTCTGCGTAAGTGCTCTTTATCACTCAGAGCTGTGAGTGCAGCAGTTAGTGCGACGTTGTTAACGGTGAAGGGCAGCGCAACTTTATTATAAATGCTTGCCAGCCATTCTGGTATGACGGCATAGCCAACCCTTAGTCCTGCGAGCCCAAACGCCTTTGAGAAGGTTCTTAAAACGAGGACGTTATCGTATTCATTCACCAAATTCACCAACGACTTATCTGCAAATTCCACGTACGCTTCGTCTATAGCCACCATTGCCGTCGGCACGGATTCTGCTATCGCACGCACGTCACCCTCAGCCATGCAGTTTCCAGTTGGATTGTTCGGCGAGGAAAGGAAGATCATGCGTGTCTTGTCGTTACACGCGGAGATCAATGCCGCGGCGGGTATGCCAAAGTTATTATCCCTGTCTCGTGGTATGTACCGTGGCGTGCCGCCGGCTATTTTTACCAGTGACTCGTAGAGCGAGAACGTGGGCACCGGTATCAGCGCTTCCGCTTCATCGCCGTTACCAATAAAAATCTTGACCAGCGTATCTAACACGCCATCTATACCCGCACCTATAACGATTCTATTTACGTCAACGCCGGCATAACGTGCAATCTCTTCTCTGAGCGATTCCTCGTTTCGCTCCCATGGGTACACGCTCAACTTTAAGTCACCCGCTTCTAATCGTCCAACGATAGCGCGTACTACCTCTGGACTGGCTCCTAACGGGTTTTCATTCGAGCTTAGCTTTATCGCTCCCTTGACTGACTTACCCGGTTTGTATTCTGTTATATCTTCCACCGACGGTCTTACAGGTACACGCATTCTGATAGTCATTTGGCACTATGAATAGATATAAGAGGGCGATTAAAAGAAAAAAATTGAGAGGAACATAATAGTTAATTAAGCTCCATAACAATATTCTCATTTGCAAGAGTAAACGTAAGAAATGACATTTAGATGATTATGACGGATGAAACAAAGCATTCGGTAAAAATGAATCCTGCAAATATCGTTAATAGCCTAATAAAGGATATTAGGGAACGTTTGACGTTAGACGGTAAGAACAGGGTTTTTAACGAAGGGGAGAAACTCCACTCTGAGTTTATGAAGGATAGAGCGGAGGCAGAAGCATTTACGCGGGAATTCCTGATTGACAAAATTTTCGATGTGCTGGAGCTGGAGAAACTGCCAGAAAAATCTTTCTATACCCCTGGTAGTCATCGAAGCGTAGATTACCGGATTAAAAGCAAAAGAGGTAGATTCTTGGTTGAAGCGAAGCCGTTGAATGCAGATTTAGAGAAGGGTAAAGATAGTGCCGTTAACCAAATAAAAGGCTTGTTTAGACTTGCGGAAGTGAAAGAGAACTATGATTTTGGTGTGGCAACAGATGGATTGAGATGGATATTCATTGACAGAAACGAAGAAATAGTGAGCGATTGGAGATTAGAAGAGCAGTTTGACCAGATAAAGGAGTTCCTGGTTGGTAAAGAGAAAGTTGTCTCGCCTAAGACGGAAGAGGAGATAAGCAAGAAGTTTTACGGCTGGTATAATGCGCTTTTGCACGGTGGCAAGTACAGGGATCACGAGAACAAGCAGAAGACGATTTCTGAAGCTGATTGTTTAGTCAACACCGTCATTGGCGTGCGTGATTTGGAAGAGCGGGAGCAGATAGCTCAGGTAGTGATGAACCGGCTGATATTCATCAAGTTCTTACAATCCAAAGGCATTATCGGGGAAGATGTGCTCGAATATCTATCTGAAGTGAAAGAGGATGAACTCACACCCAAATTGCGGCAGTTGTTTTTCGGTGTTCTGAATACGCCAGAGGATCAACGACAGGATATTAATGAACGGTTCAAAGATATCCCATACTTGAATGGGAGTTTGTTTACTCATATTGAAGTCGAAAAGAGAAATTTGGATTACAAAGTAAAAGCGGAGATTCTGAAGAAGGTAATAGAGTTTTTAGACAGTTTCAAGTTCGTGCATAAGGAGCAGCTTGGTAACGGTGATTCCATAGACCCGGAAATACTGGGCTATATCTTTGAACGTGCAATGACCACCACGGACCGAAAGGGAACCGGTGCGTATTACACGCCCAAACCGATAACAAAATATATCTCGGAGAATACGATCTACCCGTACATAATAGACAAAACAAATCAAATTCTTAAGACTGAGAAGGGCTACAGGGAGACAGAACTGATAAAAGACATTGAAGAGTTGTTTATTCTGCCGGCAACGACCTTGAAAGAGATTTGGGACAAGATAATTCAGAAAATAAGAGTTCTGGATAACGCATGTGGTTCCGGTGCGTTCTTGCTTGCTGCGGCGAACATCCTGTTTGCGTTGAACAGGAAGATAAGTGACAAATTAGGAGCAGAGAATCCAGATACTACTTTGAAGATGTGGATCTTAGTCAATAACCTCTACGGGGTTGACATAAATCCGAACGGCATAGAGATAGCAAAGCTGAGGCTCTGGCTGTGGCTTGCCGACTCTTACGAGCCGGGGTACATAAAACCATTGCCAAATATTGATTACAACCTCCGGGTGGGGAACAGTCTGATCGGCTACGTGGACCTGAGCGAGTTCAAGGAAACGAAACTCAACCTCTCGGATTTTCTTTGGAATGAAGAAAAAGACACGCTGGATAACCTACTCAAAGAGAGGAATGACTTAATCCGCGAGTATAAAATAACCTGGGGTGAAGAAGCAAAGGATTTAAAAAGTAAAGTACACGAGTTCGACGAGAAGATAAGTAATCTGCTGAATGCCGAGCTTTACAAGAAACTGAGAGAGAAGAAGATAACGATAAGCAAGGAAGCGTTTTTGAAATTAAAGCCATTTCATTGGGGATTTGAGTTTTATGAAGTCTTTGATTTGGAGAAGCCGAAAGAAGGACGGGGGTTTGACGTGGTTATTGGGAATCCGCCATATGTGAGACAGGAAAAAATAAAAGAGGAAAAGCCAATATTTGAAAAGTTGTATCCAGAAGTTTATACAGGTATTGCAGATCTCTGTGTCTATTTTGTTAAGAGGAGTTTAGATTTAGCAAAATCAGGATGCTATCATTCTTTTATTATTACAAATAAATGGATACGGGCAGGATATGGCGAAAAATTAAGGAAATATCTGACAGAAAGTATAAGCATTAATGAAATTGTAGATTTTAACGGTATCCGAGTTTTTGTGGGTGCAACGGTCGATGTTTTAGTGTACAAATTTAAAAATGCCCTTCCTGAAGAGAATGATTTAAGATATTGTGCGTATAAAGATACCTCTCTATTACATATTGAGAAAAATATTGAGACGGACGGTTTTGATATTGAACAGGAAACACTAAAACAAGGATGGAGTTTTTATCCAAAAGAGGTTTTAGAAATTAAGAAGAGGATTGAAGAAGTCGGAAAACCGTTAAAAGAATGGGATGTTAAAATTAACTACGGAATCAAAACGGGTTTTAACGAGGCTTTTATAATTACGGAAGGAAAAAAAGATGAGTTAATAAAAAAAGATCCCAAAAGTGCAGAAATAATAAAACCCATTTTAAGAGGCAGAGATATTAGAAGATATGGCATTGATTGGAAAAATTTATACATTATTTTTGCAAGACAAGGAGCTAATATAGATAACTATCCAACAATCAAGCAGCATTTATTTAAATTCAGAGAAAGATTAGACCCCCGACCAAAAGATTTTACCGGAAAGTGGAAAGGTAGAAAACTTGGCCCTTATAAATGGTATGAAATTCAAGACAATATCGCATATTATGAAGAATTTGAAAAAAACAAAATTGTTTGGCCTATGGTTTCATCAAATTCTTCAATGTTTTGTTTGGCTCAAGAGGGAGTTTATCTTAATAATAAATGTTATCTTATAACAGGAAATAATATAAAATACGTTCTGAGTATTCTTAATTCAAAAGTTGCTTGGTGGTTTTTTAATACCCGAGAGGCTAAATTAGGTTCTAAAGGTTTAGAGATCAGAAAGGAGGGTGTAGCCTCTTTCCCGTTACCAAAAATACCGCAAAATCAAACCCCTTTCATTAACCTCTGCAACTACATGCTGTTCCTGAACGAAAAAGAAGAACTAAGAAAATCCGAAAAGGAACTTATTGAATTCATTGATAAGCAGATTATTGATTCCTTAGTTTACGAACTCTACTTCAGAGAAAAATTTGAAGAGGAAGGTTTGAAAACGAATCTTGTTGGACTTGTTGAGCCTTATTTGAGGGATATTGGAAATTTTAAAACCAAAGAAGAGAAGTTGGAAGCGATAAAAGAAGTTGTTGCGAAGATCAAGAGTGACAAGGGAGTCAAGAAGGAGATAGAGAAGATAAAAAGTCATAAGTGGGTGAAGGTCATAGAAGGTTGAGAGATGGAAACGCAAAACACACGGAGAAGACATAAAATAGGGGGCATCAGTATATTTACGAACGAATATGAATTGTTAGATGGTTCAAAACAACGATTGGTTCAACAAGTAGCAGATGGTTCAATTATAAAACGATTTGAGAAAACTCCGGTGCCTATTAAACCAACGGATGTTGTATGCCCCCATTTTCTCGAGTTGAAGTGGGCTTATGGCTGTCCCTTTAATTGTGCATGGTGCTATTTGAAAGGCACATTTAGATTTCTCGAAACAAAGACAAAACCAGTCTTTAAAGATAGAGAAAAGGTTAGATTGCATACAGAGACGCTTTTCGATACAGCGCAATATCCAAAAGAAATTCTTAATACCGGTGAGCTTGCTGATTCTCTTATGGACGAAAATGGAAAAAATCCTTTTTCAAAATTTATAATCCCTCTGTTTGAAAAACAAGATAGACACAAAGTTTTGTTTTTGACAAAATCTGATAAGGTAAAACATCTATTAGAGATAGAGATACATAAACAGGCAATAATAAGTTTCAGTTTGAACACACGGGAAAACGCTGAAAGGTGGGAGATAGGGGCTCCACAAGTTATAAAGCGAATTGAAGCAGCAAAGGCAGTCTCAGATGCAGGCTATGAAACGAGGATAAGAATAGATCCCATGATTCCATTTCCAGAATCGAAATGGGAAGGAGATTATAAAGAACTTATTGACCAGATATTCTCAAAATTCAGACCGGAAAGAATAACAATAGGCTCGCTTAGAGGTTTGCAGAGCACCATTAATGGTGCAACTGATAGATCATGGGTAGATTTTTTCGGAGAAAAATCAAACTGGGGTAAGAAAATAAAAGGGAATCTCCGATATACTATGTACACTACTGTGGTAAACTATCTCAAGGAAAACTATAATTATACCAACGTTGCGTTATGTAAAGAAACAAAGACAATGTGGGAATCATTAGGGATGGATTATATAAAGATTAAATGTAATTGTATATGGTAAAAATGCCACTACCAGATGATTCGTGGGAAAAGTGGAAGTATAAAGAGCATACAAAAGCAAAGCATGAGATACTGAGTAAGTATCTTGGTGGATGGATTAAAATACTAGGTAAATCCCACGATTTAAATATTTTTGATTGTTTTGCTGGACGTGGAAGATTTTCAGAGGGGGAAGAAGGTTCGCCCCTTGTTATAATTAAAACTATAGCAGAGATTCGAGAAAAAATGGGACGGCAGAAAGAGGCAAGTTGCATCTTTATTGAAATAAACGATAGCAATTTTCAAAACCTTCGAGTAGAAATAGACAAAGAAATAAAAAACTCATCTCAAAGATATGATGGTTGGTTGAATGTTGAATTTCATTGTGATGAATTCGCAAATGTAGCCAGCGGAATCATAGATGAATATAGTGAAAGGCTCGCTCCTTCATTCTTTTTTATCGATCCATTTGGCTTTAGTGGTGTTCCATTTGAGGTAATTAAAGACATCCTTTCAATTAAAAGAACTGAAGTGTTTATGACCTTTATGGTTCGCGATGTTAATAGATTTTTTAAAAGTTCAAAGCATAGAATTAGTATTGAAGAGCTATACGGTATGGATAATGTTCAGGATGTATTACAAAATCAATATCCCAATTTACCAAGAGAACAAGCTTTGCTGAGATTATACAGAGATCAGCTCCACGAAAGTGCTAATGTAAAATATACCCTTCCATTTAAAGTAACCGCAGATGAGAGATTGCAAACTACTTACTACCTCATTCACGCCACCAATCATCCAATGGGATGTGAGTTGATGAAAGAGATAATGTATAAAGCAGGAACAGAAGGAAGATTTGGATATTTCGGTCCTGCTAAAGGGCAGTTAACATTAACACAAATCTCAGGAATACCAAAACTTAAAGAATTTCTATTAAATCGATTTGAAGGAAGAACACTTTCTTATCGAGACATAAGATATGAAACGCTCATGGATACAGAATTTATCAAACAACATTATCGCAAAGCATTATTGGAATTAGAAGAGGAAGGGAAAATTCAAATTGCCGGAAAGGGTCCGAAAGGGGGGTTACCCGATAAAGCTCAAGTTACTTTCCTTTAATATCTATTCAAAGGAAGAACTCGAAATGAAAGCGATGAAAGGTGAATAAAAATGCCCAACAAAAACACCAGAATGGAAGAATCACAGCAGATAGAATTCAAGAAATCATTAGCAGAAAGGAAAGGAATTCTTGAAACAATTTCAGCATTCGCGAATTCTAATGGCGGGAAGATTTTTGTTGGAATAGAAGAGAACAAAGACGGTTCCGTAAAGGAAATAGTTGGAATTAGAATCAAGGGAAAAGAAATTGAGAACCTGAGTAATGAGATCAAGCAGAATACAGACCCTGTGATTTATCCCTCTATTGAGGTAAAGGAAATTGAAGGGAAATCCGTTCTGGTTGTTGAGGTAAAAGAAAGCCAGGTAAAGCCGGTATTTGCCAAGATAGATAAACTCCCTGTGGTGTTCAAGAGGGTCGGAAAGACGAATCAGAAGGCAGATGTGAATGAACTGAGGCGAATTATCTCCGATGGGAAGGAATTTCTGTGGGATTCTCAGATATGCGAGGAAGCGAGTTTAGATGATATTGATTGGGAGAAGCTTAGATGGGCCTTGAGGAAGGCAAAGACAGAGAGGAACTTGGATATTGATTTAGAGATTCCCGTAAAAGAGGCGTTAGAGAAATTAAACCTGATAAAGAATGGAAAATTGACGAATGCTGCCATTTTAGTGTTTGGAAAAGAGCCACAGAAATTCTTCTTGCAAGGAGAGGTGAGGTGTGCCAAATTTAAAGGTACCAGGGCAGTCAAACCCTTTATTGATATGAAAGTCATTCCGGGGTCCAGTTATGAGCAAATTGATGATGCGGAAAAATTCGTTTTGAATAACATCCGGAAGGCAGCGTGGACCGTTTCCGGTCAGGTGGAAAGGGAAGAGAGATGGGAATATCCACCGGATGCAATAAGGGAAGCAATTACTAATGCGGTGGCTCATAGGGATTATTCTTCTACAGCAAATGTCCATGTTTCAATCTTTGACGACCGAGTGGAGGTATGGAATCCCGGGAAGTTGCCGGAACCATTAACACCAGAAGACCTGAAGAAAGAGCACAAGTCAATTCCAATTAACCCATTAATTGCACATGCACTATTTCTGATAAAATACATCGAGAGATGGGGAACTGGAACGAATGATATTATAAGATATTGTGCGGACTCCGGATTACCAGAACCTATCTTCAAAGAAGATGCTGGCGGGTTTGCGGTTGTACTTAGAAAATCTAAGATTCCTGAGTTATCTGAGTTAGACCTAAACGAAAGACAAAAGAAAGCCATCGAATACCTCAAGGAACACGATAGGATCACGAATAGAGAATATCAGATTCTATGTCCTATAGTTACGAGAGAGACCCTGAGGAAGGATTTGAGTGATTTAGTAACTAAGAAAATTATAGTTAAAAGAGGTGTTAAAAGAGGTGTTTTTTATGAGTTTATATAAATATGCCAATTATATGCCAACTATATGCCAACTATCACAAGTGTTTAGTAAGGGGTTATGGGAGGGGAAATAAAAATGTTCAACCCAAATTTCGGCTACACGAGTAAAATAGTGAGGCTGCTCACTAGCATATCAGCATCGCGAGAGATAATTCTCAATTCGCCCATGATTCCGAAATGGGAAGTTCACTTAAGGCACGAAGCCATGATCCACAGTGCCCATTCCTCTACGAGTATCGAGGGGAACAGGTTATCTTTAGACCAGGTAAGCGATTTAGCCTTTGGACGAGAAGTAATGGCAACTCGTAAGGACAAGCAGGAAGTTTTGAATTATCTCAAGGTACTGGAGAATCTTGACAAATTAACCGAAGGCGACAAAATTACCGAGCAGGGCATACTGAACACCCATCGAATGCTAACCGCAGAAACATTGGAAAACGCTTCTGATTGCGGAGCTTATCGAACTCGCTACGTTGTAGTTGGGAACAGGCTAACGGGCGAGATTATTTTCCGACCACCGGAGAATGAAGAAGTGCCAAGATTGGTTAAAGAGCTAGTTGAATGGTTAAATTCCGAGGAAGCCAAAGAACTTGACACTATTATCGCGGCGGGCGTGGCACACTATGAATTTGTCAGAATACACCCCTTTGTCGACGGAAATGGGCGAACCGCAAGGGTTCTTGCAACACTAATACTTTATCTACGCGGGTTTGACACTAAACAGTTCTTCTGCATTGATGACTACTACGATTCTGATAGACCGGCGTATTACAGAGCGTTACAAAGCGTCAATCAAAAAACTCTGGACGTGACCAAGTGGCTGGAATATTTCGCTGAAGGCGTAGCAGTAAGCATTGATGCGGTAAAGGAAAGGGTAGTAAGGCTCAGTAGCGAGCGATTAAGAAAAGCAAAAAGAGGGCAGATTGCTTTAACTGAGCGACAGATGCAGGTTGTGGAGTTTATCAATACCGCAGGCAAAATCACCAGTGGGGACATTCAAAAAATGTTCGAAATATCCAGGCAAGCAGCCCATAAAGAGATTACGAAGTTACTGGAGTTAGATATCATCGAACAAAAGGGCGCTGGGAGAACTACCCACTACATCATGAAGTAGGTTGACGCAAAGGTTGACGCAAAGGTTGACGCAAATGTCGCGCTCTATCTCAGTCCGAGATTTTTTTCCACGCAACAATTTTCTCGGGAGTTACTTTTACGAGCTGTACGGGCTGACGCCAGAGGAAATTGCCGTCGTGGAGGGAAACTCGAAGCAAGATAGATAAACTCCCTGTGGCGTTCAAGAGGGTCGGAAAGACGAATCAGAAGGCAGATGATATTGATTGGGAGAAGCTTAGATGGGTCTTGAGGAAGGCAGAGGCAGAGAGGAACTTGGAAAATGATTAGCTATATTTTCGGGTGGAATGGATGCGATTGACTGTATCTTACTGCCTCATTACTATTACTGTTCCGCCAACTATTATTTCTTCCTTCGCTCTTTCTCAGCCTTCCCAGCCTCTTTCTTCTCTTTCTGCATCTGACGAATCAAGTCCACACCCGCCGGGTCTAACGACTTCGCATCTATAAAGTCCCACTGCCGTGCGCTTTCAAATACCTCCTTACCAAAATCAGTGTGCACGATCACGGTTGACGCACCCGCCGGTGAGCCGATCGAGCCAACGCTGAGGTCCGAGAACCGTCCGGTCAGATCTTCGCAGATCTTACAGCCATCCCGTTCCTTACCTTCGCAGAACAGCCCGACTCGTAATCGCACAACAGACGAGAAATTATGTGCATTGTGCGTGCTGCGCCCCACAACGAGCATCTTCTCGTACGCAGCCATCTGGCACGGCGTTCCCACTATAGCGACAGACCAGAGCCCGTAGTTCAGAATGGCATCCGCGATACCCGTCAGTGCCGCTGCCGATTCGTAGGTGCCGCCTGCGCTCTCAATCAACCCTGCCTTATTCATCGCAATGCGCACCTCCGGCATCGCGCCTTCCTTATCAGCAACGGTTACCGCGCCCTCCACGAGCGCATCGGCAAGTGCAGATGCAAGCAATGACGTAACCACTCCGCCATCCGAACACGCATTCTTTATCTCCTCATCTTTACTCACAACTTCATAAATCTCTTCCACGCCTTCCCGTAACTCCAGCTTCTCTACTCGAGGGCATTGATAATAGCAGTAGCCGCAATTCACCGGGCACTGCAGCCCCTCGCCTATCACTGGCCTTTCCGCAGAGAAATCCATACTGAGATAACCGAGATCGAGCAACCTGCACGTAGTAACACAACCACCGCACAGTGCGCATTTACCCTTATCTATCACTTCTCTCTCCAAATCGCTGAAATCCTTTCTCTCCTCCATTTTCCAGTCCTTCCTTCTGTCTTGTTTTGTTTAGTTGGTTTAACTAATACCATAACCATGCCGCCCGGCATATAAAAAGTTTCATTCACGTTCCTTTCATCATTTCTATTATCTCGCACGCCTTGCAAATGCTTGATGCTGATGCGTCGCCACATCGTTCACACCGCAAAAGCTTTTTATCTTGTTGCGCTCTCGGCAGAAATTCCGATAGCCGTTCGTAGCCTCGCATCACCGAATATTTTGTCCCCGGATACTTTCTCTCAAACTCGTTCAGCATCTTCTTCACCGTGAACCGGAAAGAACGCGTAGCGTAAGGGCAACCGGCGGTGATTATCGGTATGCCCACTAAAATCGCATACAGTGCAACTTCCTTCTCCGGCACGGCTTGTAACGGTTTAATTCGCGGGACGAACTCCGCTCTACGTCCGTAAAGCCGTCCTAAACGCGCTATGTCACCGCGTAGATAATTGATTAAAATCGTCTGCACTTCGTCGTCTAAGTTATGCGCAGTTGCAACCTTCGTAGCGCCCAACTCCTTCGCTTTTCGGTCTATCAGCTTCCGCCGCAGGACGCCACAAAACGTGCACGGCGCCTGCTCGAATTTCTTTGATACGATCTCGTCAAGCGTAAACCCGAACTCCTGCTCAAAAGAAAATCGATAAAAATTTATCCCCAACCCCTTTGCTACCTTTTCCGCATTTCTGAGCGTTATCGAACGAAATCCGCTTATCCCTTCATCCACCGCAATCGCAAAGAATTCCAGATCGTTTCTATTATGAAATATCTTTTTGAAGATATAGAGAAGCGCAGAGCTGTCCTTTCCACCGCTCAGCGCCACCGCAATCTTATCCCCGCGCTCTACCATCAACTGCTTCCGCATCGCCCTTTTTACCTTTCGCTCTACGTCCTCAACGAAATGGGCTTCGCATAGGTGCAGTCCCGAGTATTTCTGATGGACGATTGCGGTATTATTGCATTTGCCCTTGCTGCATCTGCATCTCACGGTCAGTCACTTTGTATTCGTATATTCTCAGAAGATACTAAATCCTAAGGGTTATAATGTTAATTTTGAGATGAGTAATGAAACGGAAACGCATTTGGATATAAGTGGTATTTTCAATCCTGAGAGCATAGCAGTGGTAGGAGCAACACCAAAAGAAGGAAAAATCGGGAATACTCTGCTTAAAAATATAAGCTCATTTAGAAGGGGTAAAGCGAAAGATAAAGATAAAGCGAGAGTGAGAATTTATGCGGTAAATCCAAAGTATGCTGAAATTTTTGATGTTAAGTGCTATCCGTCAGTTTCACGAATTGAAGAAGCAGTGGAGCTTGCTGTTGTAGCAGTTCCTGCAGTAAGCGTTCCAGAAGTCCTTGAGCAGTGCGGGGAAAAAGGGATAAAGAACGTGGTTGTTATCTCTGCGGGCTTTAAAGAGGCGGGGAGGGAAGGCGCTGTGCTCGAATCCGAACTTATCAGAATAAGTAATGAATACGGCTTAAATCTCGTGGGTCCAAACTGTTTGGGAATATTAAACACGCATGTCGGCTTAAATGCTACATTCGGTAAAACTATACCAGCGAGGGGAAATGTAGCGTTCTTGAGCCAATCCGGAGCTTTCGCGTTGGCCGTTATTGACTGGGCAAAAGAGGCGAATGTGGGCTTTAGTAAGGTTGTTTCCTTAGGTAACAAAGCGGTTCTCGACGAATGCGACTTTATAGAATTCCTCGCTGAGGACGATGAAACGGAAGTGATAACGATGTATCTCGAGGACGTTAGAGATGGCAGGAGATTTATGGATGTTGTGAGGCGGATCACGAAAACAAAGCCGGTGGTAGTGATGAAGAGCGGGAGGACAGAAGCGGGAGCGAAAGCAGCTTCGAGCCATACGGGAAGCATAGCGGGCAGTTCCGAAGCTTTCAGCACGGCGTTTCAGCAAGCAGGCGTGGTGGAAGTGAACTCAATTAATGATCTGTTTGATTTCTCGCTTACACTGTCGAGAATCCGTGGCATAAAGGGCGGAATAGCGATTGTAACCAATTCGGGAGGACCAGGGGTTATGGCTGCCGATGCGATAGAAGAATCCGGGCTTGTGCTTGCTGCTTTTAATAGAGAGACGATCGAGAAACTCCGTGATTTGAGGGTTGCGAATTTTTATAATCCCGTTGACATAATGGGGGATGCCGATTCGGATAAATTCGGAACCGCTCTTGGTATCGTAGCAGCCGACGAGAATGTGGGTGCAATAATCGCTATACTCTCGCCAACCGCGCCGATCGAATTCGACAAAGCCGGGGATTATGTGCTGGACTTGACCGAAAAGAAGCCGATTATCCCGGTGTTTATGGGTGGTGAGACGGTTATGCAACCGGTGGAACGGTTTAAAAAGCGTGGTATCACAAACTACTTCGACCCTGTAAGAGCAGTAAAAGCACTCTACGCAGTCGCGAAATATAGTGCGAGTAGGGAGAAAGTATATGCTCCACCGCCTTACTTCAAAGTTGATAGGAACGCCATTGAGAAGTTAATGGAGCTTATAGAAAGAGAAGAACCAAAACTGGGCATAGGGGCCGATGGATTTAAAGTGTTAGAAACGTATGGGATTCCAGTGCCTTCGTATGGCAAGGCGGAAACGGCAGAGGAAGCACTTGAAATCGCAGACCGGATAGGCTACCCCGTGAGTATGAAAATTGTTTCTCCGGATATAGTTCATAAGACGGACGTAGGTTGTGTAAAGCTGAACGTGGAAAGAGAAGGAGTAAAAGAAGCGTTCTTTGAAATCCTGCACCGGGCTGAGAAATACACAAGTGCGGGGCGAATAGATGGTATTCTTGTTCAGCAGATGGTTGCGGGGGGAAAGGAAGTGATAGTGGGTATGAAGCGAGACACGCATTTCGGACCGTTGATAATGTTTGGACTGGGCGGTATTTACGTGGAGGTCTTCAAAGACGTTTCGTTCAGAATTGCACCGCTGAGTAAGGAAGATGCAATGGAGATGATTAAAAGCGTTAAGGCTTACAGGTTATTACGGGGTGTAAGAGGGGAGCAAATGTCAGATATAGAATCGTTAGTAAATGTTTTGCTCAGGTTTTCACAGCTCTGTATGGACTTCCCGGAGATACTTGAAGCTGATTTGAATCCGGTTAAGGTATTTGAGCAGGGCAAAGGTTGCTGTGCAATAGATTTGAAGATGGTCCTACGAACAAGATGAGAGTATAACAATAAATTCTTTTGATAAACCTTTTCTTTCTAAGAAAAGGTTTTTTAGTAAATGTTTCTTTTAAAAAGAAAAGTTCAAGATGAAAAGCCTACTTGTATCATCCGTGGAAGAGTATTCAGGAAAGAGTGCGGTGATAATCGCCTTAGGGCTGATACTGCGTGATAAGGGCTTCAAAGTCGGCTACTTCAAACCTTTTGGCGTGGGAACCACCCGGATAGGAGGCGACCAGCTCGTTGACGAAGATGCATACAATACCGCATGCGTGTTGGATACCGGAGACGATATGGAAGATGTATGCCCAATCAAACTCGACAGCCCGTACGTGGAATTTATTTGTTCCGCGGCAGCAGACCCTGAGGAATTAAAGAAGAGAGTTAGAGATTCGTACAATAGAATCTCCGCAGATAAGGATATAGTCCTTGTGGAGGGCGCAGTAGAGTATAAAGTAGGAAGGGCTTTGGGACTTTGTGACCCTGACGTTTCATCCGCACTGGATTTAGAAGTACTCATGGTGGTGAAATACACGAACGATTTCGTTATTGACCGGATTCTGACTGCGAGAGAACTCTTCGGCGAACGGCTTAAGTTCGTTCTATTCAATCAACTCGCAGGCTATAAGAAGACGTATATCGAGAGTATCGTAGAGAGATTTTTAAAACCAAACGGTATGGATCTGATTGGTGTATTGCCTCATGATCCGCTTCTTGCCGGTTTGTTTGCAACTGAAATCGCCGATGCTTTGAATGGCGAATGGCTTGTTAAGCCTAAGCCCGGGGAAGACGTAATTATCGAGGAGTTCTTGATCGGTGCGATGTCCCCACCGTCAGCATTGAAATATTTCAGACGTGTGAGGCAGGCGGCATTGGTAACCGGTGGAGACCGGGCGGATTTGCAAAATCTCGCATTGGAGACGGGAAATATAAAATGCGTTCTGCTGACCGGTAATTTAGAACCGCCGGGAACGATGCTGGGAAAGGCAGAAGAGAAAGGCGTGCCGGTTATCATGGTTGCGGACGATACGCTCACGACGGTGGAGAAATTGGATGAGGTATTCGGTAAAGCGAGGATAAAGGGCGAAGTGAAGATAAGGAAGATTAAAGAACTTGTCGAACGGTTTGTTGATTTAGAGAAACTGCTGGATGCTTGAAATCACCCAACACCACTCTGCTGAAGTGCCAGATAAATATCCCGCAACCCGGTCGTGTCGTAATGAATTGAACTGCGATCGCACCTAAGACAAGCCCCATCATCCGCGTGTAGAATATATAAAGCCTGAAACTTAGGTACTTACATACAATGACCGAGCGAAAAATAGACGCAGTCCTATTCGACCTTGATGGCGTACTGATAAACTCATTTGAATGCTGGTATCAAGCTTTTAGTAAAATGTTACGGGCGTACGGTAAGGAAGAGCTAAGCAGAGAGGAGTTTGAAGAGAAATGCTGGGGTCCTGACCTGAGGCATAACCTGGCTGCGTTGAATCTGGGTGAAGATGCCGCACGGCGTTGCGTACGTGAACAACTGAACTTGATAGAGCTTATAGAGCTGTTTCCCGATGTAAGAGCGGTATTGCATCGTATAAAAGAAGAATACAAGCTTAAGGTGGGGCTGGTCACGAATACGCCGAGAGAGAACGTTAACAGAATATTCGAGCATTTTAAACTCTCTAACCATTTTGACGTGATTCTTACTGGTGATGACGTGAAACGAGGTAAGCCGGATGCGGAAATCGTGGTAAAGGCATGTGAGCGGTTAAACGTGAAGCCTGAGCACGCGATACTTGTGGGCGATACAGAAACAGATTATCAGGCGGGTAAAGCCGCCGGTTGTTTCGTGGTGGGTGTGGGCGCGAAATCGGCGGGTGACATGCAAATAGAGAAGCTTGATGAACTGTGCACTAAACCCTTTTCTTTAAAACTTTTTTAAAAAGTTTTATCAAAAATGCTTCGCAGAAAAGAAAAGCGTTTTCGGAAAAGAAAAAAACTCTTTAAATATTTCTTCTACAGGTTTGGGTTTTCTAATCAGGAGATGTGAAAACATGGATAAAAAAATACGAGCGTCTGTTCCTGCTAAGGTGATACTCTTTGGCGAGCATTTCGTGGTGTACGGAAAGCGAGCATTAGCCGCCGCTATAAACCGTCGGCTTGCGGTCGAGGTCTCGAGCAGAGAAAAGAGCGGGTATCACGTAAAGATAGAGAATATCCCTACGTTTGGAATAGAGCTTGATTTAGAAGCGAGGAAAGGGGGAGATAGAAAAGTGCTTCCTTATAAGGATTACAGCGCGGCATCAAAAGCACTTGCGTATGTCAGAGG
>JAUWPM010000032.1 GCA_030611585.1 Methanosarcinales archaeon
TCCGCGTTGACGATAAAAACGAAGAAGGGTGAGAAGAACACAGAAAGAACACCGTGCATGGCTGAGGGCATCTCAGATCGCATTTGGACATGGAAGGAATTGTTGATGTTCAAGGTGGGTCATGAAGTTTAGGACACTACCCAGTATATCCTATCGGAAAGAGAACGGCTCTTCTTGGAGTTTTAAGCATTTCACCTGTTGTCTTCCAAAAACCCCTGTAACGTTCCGGCTTGTATCGGATAAGATAAAAGGGGTATAGGGACAGAAAAGTAATAATTGCAATACCCATCAGCCAACCTGCAATATATCCCCAATGCCAACTAAACATTTTTATCCCTCCCTTCTCTTCCAAAAACAAACGTAGCACTCTCTGCCGTCAACATTGGTGCTTTGTGTGCCTACAGTGGATGTAAAGGCGTGTTGTATTTGTTACATCTCTCCAGTAATGTTCACTATTCTCCCTAAAATAACTGAATCACCGCTTTTTGTTATAAATATTGCTGCATCTTGGATTGTCTTGTTATTATCTTTAATTTTTAGGTTTACAATGTACAAATCATTACCATATTCTTCTACATTGGCTAATTCTGCACTTAAACCTTGTGGCTCTAGAATATTCGTACTAATACAAGTAAGCGTTTTATTACCAGCCTCTTCTTTAGATATTGCTGAGATATCTAATCCAACAAAAGCTGACAGAACTATACCAATGATTACGCCAACAACCAAACCTAAGAGCAAAACCACTGTAATATATTTCATTTTGTTCTTACCTTTTGTTCTTGCCTGTTTGTTTCACTCAATCCCTTTGAGTACCCCATCTTCATGGATTAGCTTCAAACCTACTACAATAGCAAGTGTAATACCCCCCATGAAGATACCAATATCGAGAAAAACTTTGGAGATTATCACAGCAGGGGGATAAGAAGAGAGAGGGGAATAGAGTTTAAAGGTGAAAGTATAGATTAGGTCTACGCAAATAACCAATGTTATCCCTATAAACCAGAATCTAAGCCTCTTCAGGAGTTCTTCTATTCGTTCAGATAGAAGCTCTCTCTTGATACTCTCTCTCACCAGTATGCGGGTGTCTTTTGCTACTATAGAGATGATGAGTAATGCACCAGCAATGCAAAGTACCACATTAATACCCGGTATAAACGCCCCACCTAGCATACATGAGGAAACCAAGAAGACGAGTACTACAGCTAGAAATAGCTCAGCAGTTCTTGTTGGGTTTAGCTTTAAAAACTCTTTTGCTTCCTTTGTTCCCCTCTTAGCCTTCCTCTCCCAGGTCTTCATTGCTATCCAAGCAACAAGTATTACGATACCATACCAGATTGCTCCATCAAGTATTGCTAACAATAACTTATTTGTGAGTAGAAAAGGAAACATCGGAGGATATTCCAACACATAGACAAGATATACGAAAATTCCAACGACTACTATGAAAGTGGCACTTTGCCTTAATGGTGATATCAAAAAGTGTCTTATCTGTTTTGCATTTTCTTCCGCTTTTCTCGATTCTGTATCCATCAAGACCGCCCTTTATCTTTATTTCAATCTTATTTAATAAAAAAATAATGAGATTGGTGATGGAAATAGTCCGGATAGAACTATTGACCTGTGCACCAATCATAGCAGGCTATAAAGCCACCTGAACAGGCGAGAGCACATAGCCATGCACACGTAGGACAGAGGGGCGGAGCTACATAGCAACAAACCCCAAGACATCCAACTCCGCACGCCATAGCAGCAGCTCTACAAGCAATATAACACCAATCAGTACCGTACGCTTCAATGACTTCACCCCTCTCTAGGTCAACCACAAATAACGCAGCTTTTCTCTCCTCTTGATTATCAATTGGCACAGCATCGAAGATCACCGCGGCCACATTCGAACTGGTATTCACGACAACTATTGGCTCGTTAATCATTACAATGTATCCCTGCGTTGTCAGATTGAGAGATATTTCATGCAATTCATTAGAAGCCATTACTATACGCAAAGCTTCCTGAGCTTCTTTGTTCTTTGCTATATCTTCAGGGCCTACTGCTACATAACTACTATCACAGTTGTTTCCGGTCTCTTCGCACGGGCATGCCATCGCTGGCATTGTTGGCGGCGTGTATGCCATCGTTGGCGCTACTGCTGCCATGACCAACAGCATTGCAATCAATATGCTTATTACTTTTTTCATTTTTCTTCTTTTTCACCCCCTAAATTTTTCAAACCCGTTTTTTCCCCTTCCATTTTTTACATCATTTCCTTTTTAGCGTCCTTCCTCGGCGCTCACTAATCGTATTGTTCAAACCCCTGATAAAACTATCTTTTCATTCGGATTTTCCGAACAAAAGACAAAAGTTTATATACCCGTTTTTTCCGTCGCTCTCATACTCCGATTTAGCAAATGCAACAGGAGAAAACCGAGTAAAATTAAAATCAAACCAATAATTAGATGTTCTGCTTCTGGAACTCCTTTTGGTAGAAAGATACTTCTTACAAACCGATATGTCTCAACAATTCCAGCAGCAAAACTCAATATCGCAGAAGAAAGAAGTATTATTATCTTTTTTTGACTTTTGCCTGAGTGGAGTATTCCTCTTCCCTCTTCTGTAAGCACATAAACATAGACCCACTTATTATCTATATTCTTTTTCCTGACCAGACCCGATTCAACCAAAACGGTTAGATTTTCGTGAATAGTTGATTTTGGCAGATTTAATTCATCACATAATTCCTTTAATGTGATATGCTCGGAATCAAGTTTTTTGAGAATGTCCACTCTCGTTTCGGATGCCAAGGCCCTGATTGTTTCCTTGTCAAGTATGATTTTGTCCATTATTCGCTACTATACACATCCTTATAAATTGTAGCAGCTTTAACAGCTTTTTTCCATCACTTTATCGCTATAATGCGCCGACCGGGATTTGGACCCGGGTTATAGGCTTGGCAAGCCTATGTGATACCAAGCTACACTACCGGCGCATTTCTTCTTTTTCTATTCTGTTTTATTCTACGCTATTCGATTATAAACTCTTCCCCGTTATTCGGCGCTATTGCCTCACACCCGAATTTATCCCTTATCCACATTGCGAACTCTTCCGTATGGTCGCCGTGAACCGTAAATACCACTTCCGTGCCAGTTCTGCAAAATCGTGATACTATCTCCTTCAGTTCGGAATCACCTGCGTGTGCAGAGAAGTCGTAGTACTCAACACCTGCATTTACCTTCACTATCTCTCCATCCGCCTCCACACAGCCTTCCTCTACCAACATTCTCCCGTTTGTACCCTCTATTTGGTATCCCGTGAGCAGCACCTTGCTCCTTGGGTCTTCGTGTTTCTTCTTCAGGTAATACAGCACGGGTCCGCCGTTAAGCATTCCTGCGGTAGTGACAATTACGGACGGTTCAGAAATGGCTTTCTTGCGTCTCTTCGAGTTGACAAACTGCGCATCACCAAAGGCATCGTTCAGCGCCTTCGCATCTTTTAATGACGACGGGTAATTCTTAAACACACGATAAACGCCCAATCCCATACCATCCACATAAGGTGTAATACCGTACGAATGCAAAATCATCACTATCTCCTGTGTCCTACCCACGGCAAAGCAGGGCACAATGGCATTGCCACCCGAATTTAAAGTCTCCTTAACGGAATCCACGAACTCGCGCTCCAACTCCTTTCTATCCCTGTGATCCCTACCATAATATGTGCTTTCTATAAACAGGATGTCGGACGCAGGTAAATCTGCGGGAGAAGCGCTTTCCATCAAACGACTTGGACTCGTCTTTATGTCCCCCGTGTAAAGCAGGCTTATATCCTCGCCCTCTTTCCTCAGATGCACCGATGCACTACCCGGTATGTGTCCCGCATTATGCAATTCAAACTCATAGTCTGTACCGTCTAAGGCGTGTCGCTCGCCATAAGCCACTGCATGTGTTTTCTCATCCAACTTCCGGATGTCCGCCTCACTGAAAAAGCTAAAGCCCTTATCTCGCCCCACTTTTATCGTGTCTCTGCCCAGAAGCTTGGTTAGATCCCTTGTCACGGGAGTCATATACACCTCCGGTATCTCAGCTTCAGCTCGGCTCATCAAACTCGGAACCATGCCCGAATGGTCGAGATGTGCATGAGATATAATCACGGACTTTGGCGATATGTGCTCGCTATTTAACGGTATCTCTGGCGGATCTGACGGCCTCATTCCATAGTCAATGATGATTCTGTCATCCACCAATACCGCAGAACGCCCTACTTCGTTACAACCTCCGAGAAATTTTATTTTCATCTTTACTTACTATTTATGCTTATGCTATGCTGGAGGGAGATTCCTTTCCGTCTTGGTTATCTCCACCCTCCGCACGGGATATATCTTCTTCGTAACCTTGTATACGTCCGACGACAGTTTCCCCAGTATTATCTCCTGCAGATATTTATTCAACTCCAAACTCGCCGCTCTACTTCTTACTACGTCTTCCATTAACTTCCGTATCTGCCTCATCTGCGTTTCACTTGCCTTTTTAAGTGTAAAGCAGGACGATTTCACACGCAGATTCTCGCCATCCTTTGTCACGACCTCGATATTCGAGTCCACCTTCGAACTCCTCTTCCGCGCCAAACTGCGTAGATAATCGCCATCCACCTTATGCCCAATGAATCGTGTATATGCAGTGTCATGATCCACCTCATCTATTTCAAGCAATAATTTCAAATTGGAATTCTTTATCAGCCTGCCGGTGAGTTCATCTACCGTCATCTCCACCCTTCTGCCCATCAACTTGGATGGTTCGTCTGCAATCGTATCCCCTGCTTTTACGTCACCAAACATCTTCGGCGCTAATACCGTGTACCATTTCTTTGCTTTCCACTTATCTTTCAGTCTTTTCTTCGCCAGTTCTACTCACGCTCCTTATTTCCTTTCGATTCTTATAAAGATGATACTAACATAAAAGCTTTACTCACTCATCTGCTCTACTCTGCTCTTCCGCGGAGGTAACCCAAAACTGCTTCGAATATCTTCTCTCCATCTCCGTACGCATTCTCTTTTCCTTTTTCTACCCCCCCGTTCCGTTCCCTCGATTTTCGTGACCATTCAGAATCCGTGAATGCGTAGAAAGCTCTTTCTGGATGTGGCATTAATCCCAATATCGTCCCTTCGGGGTTGCATATCCCTGCAATATTATGTAGCGATCCATTTGGATTCCACGGATATGATGCGTAATTCCCGGCAGGATCAACATAGCGAAAGACTATCTGGTCGTTATCCTCCAGAAGTTGTATATACCGCTCTCTCTTTTGCTCGTCAACGAAAAACTTCCCCTCGGCATGCGCGCACGGCATCTTCAAGATGCAACCCCTTCCTATCCCCCGTGTGAAAACGCAGTTGCCATTGTTTTCGTGCTTTATTAGCGTTGGTCGGCATTCAAAGCGAGCGGAATCGTTCGTCGTCAGGGCGGCCTGCTGCACCTCGACTTCACCACGGTCACCAAATCCGGGAAGCAAGCCCATCTCCACTAACACCTGGAAGCCATTGCATATTCCCAATACGGGCTTCCCGTTTTTTATAAAATCTGCGATTTCGCTTTCCAACGCTCCATTTATCCGTGCAGCCAGTATCGTTCCCGCACGTATATAATCGCCAGACGAAAATCCACCGGGTATCACTAACGCATCGTAATCCTTTAGATTCCGCCGCTCACGCTCTTTCACCGCTCCTATCAGTTGCTTCAGGTGCACTATCTCTGCCGATGCACCCAGCCGCGTAAAAGAGAGCGCCGTCTCGTATTCGCAATTCGTCCCTTCTATCCGCAATATGCATATTTTCGGCTTTTGATTCATATAACCATTGACACCCCGATTACAGTCTTGCTATCCATTATCTCACCGGTTTTTATCTTCGTCTGTACCTCCTTTAACCCTATATATCGTATCGGCAGTTCAGCTTCGGCGTTAGAAACTTTCTCCAGCCCACTTGCTTTAAAAATGTGAATTATCTCGCTGCTATAACCCGGAGAAGGGTAATATGCCGTCAGTTTATCCCATTGTGAAGCGCTAAAACCTGTCTCCTCGATTAGTTCCCGCTTGGCGCATTCCTCGGGCGATTCACCTTCTTCAAGTGTGCCTGCGGGTATCTCTAACGTTTTACGTCCAACTGCTGCTCTGTATTGCTCTACTACCAGGAGCTTTTCGTTTATCAACGGAACGATAGCTGCCGCACCGGGATGAACGAGAATTTCTCGTAGTTTCGTCCTTCCGTTAGGTAACGAAACGGTATCCGCCCGTAACTGAACTACTTTTCCTTTGTACAGTTGCTTACTCTCGATTGTTATCGCTTCATTCATAGGAAGTTATTGATGAGGAAACTACTTAAATTGATGCTTCACATTTTATAATTACAGCCCCGACCACACCACACCCGTTTGAAAACGGGTGCATCTCTTTGTCGCAGGACAAGCTTTTCGGCATTTTCCAATCAGCCTTTTCCCTCCTCAACCTGGATTATTTTGTTCCTCCTAAAACAGATTTCGAAATGCTTAAAGACATATTCTCGTCCTAAAAGATATGGGACATCTTCGATTAATGCAATTGCAACCTCAGCATCAAATATTTTATCTATAATTTTCAATTTAATCACCCGAGAGAATTAGCGTCTCTTCTCTTGGCACATAAGCCAGCACCGGGTTACCCTCCGGGAATTCACTTTTAGCCTTTTCTAATACCTCTATTGCATCATCCCCACTGGCAACAACTCTCTTTCCTATCAATGCGATATGCTTCCCTCTAAATTCTTCTAATTCCTTTGGAAAAGAGGCAAACCATTTTAGCTCTTCTTGCATTTCTTCACAACCTCCCATAATTCCTTATTTATTTTCAAACATATAAACCGTGAGCATAAAAGTCGCTTTGGGCATTTTCTATCGGCAAACACTTCAGCCGCTTTTTTTCTCAGTGCGTGTAACCTTTGGAGTGCTATCAACAGCATCTTCAGCATGAAAAACCGGCACAATCGTTCCGAACTTACACGCTTCCATACACGCGCCACAACCGTTGCAAAGCCCATAATCAATTACTGCAATGTTATTTTCAACCTTTATCGCTTCTCTTTCACATGCCTTCTCGCACAGCTTGCAGCCTATACATCCTTTCTCACATATCTTCGCTACTACCTTCCCCTTATCTGGCGAATTGCACCTGACGAACACTTCGGCACTCTTATCTACTATCTTTATCAAACCCCTTGGACACGCATCCACGCATGCACCACACCCAATGCACTTCCGTAGGTCTACGAAATATTGGTAACCCCGCCTCTCAAGTGCACTGAAAGGGCATGCATGTACACAATCACCAAAACCTAAACACGCATGTTTACACGCCTTGAAGCCACCCATGACAAGAGCTGCCGCGGCACAGGTTCTTACGCCTTCGTATTCGAATTTGTCCACGGAGTCACAACTGCAAGCCACGAGTGCAATCTCTTGCTTCCGCCTCCCTAACTCTATACCAAGAATATTACAAATTCCCAACCACGAATCCTCATTACATGCCCTACAATTATTGATTAGATAATGATCCTTAACCACGGCTTCTGCTAATTCTCTACACGCAGGGAATCCACATGCACCGCAATTACCACCCGGAAGCAACTCCGTAATCCTCTCCACTCGCTCATCTACGTGCACCTCAAGCTTCCCTGACGCATACGCTAAACCCACGCCAAATACAATCCCTAATACCCCCATTACAATTACTGCTTCTATCATCCTATTCTGTTACGACATTACATTACAATCTCATCCCGCTAAATGCCATAAAAGCGAGCGCTAACAGTGCCGCGGAGACGAATGCAATTGGTAAATCCTGAAATGATTTCGGTACATCGGCAAATTCAAGCCGCTCTCTTATTCCTGACATCAAGAGCAGAGCAAGCGTAAACCCGATTCCCGCTGAAAATCCGTTCACCACGCTGCCAATCAAAGAATATCCTTCCTCTGCATTAAGTAAGGCAACGCCCATAATCGCGCAATTAGTAGTGATAAGCGGCAGATATATGCCTAACGCCTTGTATAAGCCGGGCTTGTATTTCCTTATTACCATCTCGATCAACTGCACAAAGGTCGCGATAACCACTATAAAGGTTACAGTCCTCATAAATTCCAAATTGAAGGGAAGGAGGAGATAGGTATAAATGGGCCATGTGATCGCGGACGCACAGGTCATCACAAAGATCACCGCTGATCCCATTCCAAGTGCACTGCTCGTCTTTTTTGATACGCCGAAGAAGGGGCATAATCCCAGGAATCTGGACAGAACAATGTTATTCACAAAAATCGCACCTACGGCGATAACGAGCAGGTTCTCCATTTTCTCTTCGCTACCTCCCCTCCTTCCTTATAGCCTTATACTTGATCATAGCCATGATGACCGCAATCGTGAGAAAAGCTCCTGGCGGCAGGGTCATCATCACAGAAGGAGATTGCGTGAAGGTTGGGACGATGGTATAATCAAATATGGCAATCTTTCCCGAGCTTAAAGTCTCCCTGCATAGCGCAATGCCCACTATCGCAAGCATAAAACCGATGCTCATTCCAACAGCATCTAAGAAAGAATCAAAAACGGACTTCTTTGATGCAAACGCCTCTGCCCTACCTAATATGATACAGTTCACCACTATCAGCGGGAGGTATATTCCGAGACGTTCGTGAAGTTCGGGCGCATAGCCGTGCATAAACAGGTCAACGATAGTAACGAAAGAGGCGATAATCACAATAAAACAGGGAATCCGTACCTGAGGAGGAATCCGATGCTTGAACAGAGATATGATAACGTTTGAGCATACAAGCACGAAAAAAACTCCTAAACTCATCCCAAGCGCATTATCCACCCTCGTGCTCACTGCAAGCGTGGGACATAGTCCAAGCACGAGATAAAAAATAGGGTTCTGCTTAAACACACCCTTTGTGAGCTCATCGAGTTTCATTCATCACCACCTCCGCTCTTTCACGAACTATATCCGTTATCGCACGAGAACTTATGGTTGCGCCAGTTATCGCATCTATAACACCGCCATCCCGTCTTAATCTTACGCCCTCTATCCGCTTACCACTGAATTGATTCGTGAAATCGGGCTCTGCTATCCTCGTCCCAAGCCCCGGTGTTTCCGACTGGCTGATAATACTAACACCGCTGATCGTACCGTTTGGATACATTCCCACCATCGTTCTGATAGTGCCACCATACCCCGTCCCCTCGGCAATAAAAGCGTATCCTATCTCCTCACCACTTACCGTGGCGATATAATAATCGTCCATTTCAGTGAAACTCGCACCTAGGAAGATGGTCGAGAGCGATTCGTTTATTTTTTGTTGTTCCACCGCTTCTATCCTTTCCTCTGTCAGGCCGTATGTGGCGGTAAGTGCAGCACCCGAGATAATACAGATAATTATCAATGGAATTGCGATTCCTAAAATACGTTTCACTTCTTCCCTCATTTCTCAATCTCCCTCATTAGCCGAAGAGACAAAAAACCTTTTCCTTTTCACTCCGTACACTCGTGGTCTCACGTGTCGGTCAATCAAAGGCGTAAAAGCATTCATCAATAGTATCGAGAAACACACGCCCTCCGGATACCCGCCAATCAATCTTATCACCACCACGATTACCCCGGCACCCACGCCAAATATAATACGACCGTTTCTCGTTATCGGCGTGGTGACGTAGTCAGTAGCCATGAAAAAAGCACCGAGGAATAAGCTACCCGCAAGGATATGAAATAGTGGATCCTGTCCGAGCGCAAATGCCAAAACCGCAACCGTTCCGATGTATGAAACCGGTGTTCTCCAGTCAATGTATCGTTTCGCAATCAAGAATACTCCACCTATAAGAATTGCGAGTGCGCTTGTCTCTCCGATGCACCCGCTCACATTTCCAAGTGCGAGGTTTATATAAGGAGTAGCAATATTCTGCATCTTCCATAATCCAAGTGGCGTTGCGGTGGTAATCGCATCGTAAGTGAGGGGTTTGGTCCACGTGGTCATCGCCACGGGCCACGAAGCCGTTAAAAAAGCCCTTCCGATCAATGCCGGATTGAATATATTATGCCCAAGACCGCCGAACGCACATTTGGCAAAGGCAATGGCAAAAGCAGCTCCGATTGCCGCCATCCACAGTGGAAGCCCTGGAGGGAGACACAAAGCGAGCAAAAGACCCGTGATTACTGCACTCCCATCCATCACAAATTTCCTGCCCATCAGTCGCAATGCAACATACTCGGTAAATAATGCAGAAAGGATGCAGGTGATAATGACATATAAGACGTGAACTCCGAAGAAATATATGCCGCATGCGGTTGTGGGAATAAGAGCAATAATCACAGAATACATGATCTTTTCAATTGAGACGTCGCTTCTTATGTGTGGGGAAGGCGAAACAATCAACTCAGGCATTTTTTTATCTCTCACTCCCTCCTCTTTATCTCCTCTTTTCCATACCTGATGAGCTGAACAATGGGTATCTTTGAGGGACACACATAGGCACAGCTTCCGCATTCCATGCAGTCCAGGATATGGTAATCCATACATTCTTCAAACCTTCTCGCACGTGCAAGTTTTTCAAGAATCGTTGGCATAAGTCCTGTTGGACATACATCAACGCACATCCCACATCTTACACAAGCCCTTTCCTCAGGAGTCTTCGATTTCTCTCTATCCAGAACGAGGATACAACCGGTGCTCTTAATTGTCGGGACGTTTCCGAATTCTGCAACGCCCAGCATCGAACCGCCGCACACGATCTTTCCCACGTCACTTTTAAACCCACCGCATTCTTCTATTAGATCATAAAAGGGTGTGCCAATTCTCGTTAACAGATTTTTAGGCTCTTTTACATCTCCGGTGACCGTTACAACCCGCTCTATAAGTGGTGCCCCTTCATAAACCGCATCGTGTATCGCCTTTGCTGTCGCTACATTCTGAACTAACACGCCTATATCGTAAGAATGGCTACCCGAAGGTGTCTCTCGATTTAATACCGTCTTGATAAGACTTCCTGCTTCTCCCTGTGGATATTTCGTCTTCAACGAAAAAACCTCTATCCCCTCATCCCCTTCCCTTTCCACCGCTTCTCTCATCCTTTTTATTGCATCTTTTTTATTGTCCTCGATTCCTATGAAACCTTTATCCACATCGAGCACATTCATGATGATTCCCACGCCCTTTACGATCTTATCGGGTTGTTCGAGCATCAAACGATGGTCTGCGGTTATGTACGGTTCGCATTCCGAGCCGTTTAAAATGACCGTGTCTATCTCTTTCCCTTCCGGTGGACTGAGTTTTACAGAAGTAGGAAATGCCGCACCTCCAAGACCTACTATTCCTGCTTCTCTTATTCTTGTCAGGATTTCACGTTTTGACGCAGTCGCAGGGTCAATAGCTTCCATTCTCGCACTTTCAGCCCTTACATCTGATTCAATAACTATACCCTGAACCTCTCTGCCAATAGGGGATTGCTGTGTGCTGATCTCTTTGACAACTCCGGAGATGCTGGAGTGAACGGGAGCGGAAACAAAAGAGTCGGAATCTCCTATCTTCTGACCTGCTTTTACTTTCTCACCTTCTTTCACTAAAGGTTTGCAAGGCGCTCCGACATGCTGGTGAAGTAGAATAATTACGTTCGCGGGGATTTTCGCTTTTTCAATCGGTTTCCCCGCAGTTATTTTTGAATCCGGTGGGTGTATCCCACCGCGAAAAGTCCTGAACTTCAACATCAAACCATTTGTTAGATGTTTTTAAATAAACTTCTTTCCCTTTTTATTGTGTTTAGCGGAGACGAAAATTTAGAAACCACGAGATTACACGAGATTTAACACAAGATTTTCTCGTGAAATAACCCTTTCAGGGTTTGCGGGTAAGCCCCTCCTAGGCTTGCGGGTGCACGGGCGGAGCCCGTGATGGGCAGAGCCCACGATGTGTAATCATGTGGTTATGAGAAAACCGAAATTGTTGACACAGATTAACACAGATGATAAAAATCCACAACGTTCGCCCTAAATAAATCCGCGTAAATCAGTGTAAATCTGTGTCTTAAAGAGCAGGCAGTTATACTTTAATACAATGAAAAAGCTGACGGCAGAGTTAATCGTCATCTCGCTTGTAACGGTCCTACTGCTCGTGAGTATAAATGAATACGCAGGTCCGCCTGAGATTCCTGAGATTGAAAGAACGGAGCAGGTGATGGGCACGTATGCCACGATAACGATAATTGACGGGAATACGACAAGGGCGAATATTGCGATGGACGCCGCTTTTGATGAGATAACGAGGATAGAGGCGTTAATGTCGCTGTATAATGAGAGCAGCGAAGTCTCTTCTCTTAATAGGGCGGGCACTAACTGGACGACTCTTTCGCGGGATACGATTTACGTGCTCAAAAAGGCGGATTATTATTCTGAAATATCAAACGGCTCTTTCGACATTACTTGCAATCCTTTGTTGAATTTATGGATGGTGAAAGTGAAGAAGGAGAATAGAATGCCCACGCCGGAAGAGATAGAGGACGCAAGAGAACTTGTAGGGTATGAGCACCTCATCATAGATGAAGATAGAAGCGAGGCGAGGTTTGATGAAGAAGGAATGAGCATCACGCCTGGCGGAATTGCGAAGGGATACGCAGTGGATTGCGCTTGTGAAAAGTTGACTGAAGCGGGAATAAAACATGCACTCGTGAACATAGGCGGAGATATGAGGGCGGTCGGGGATAAGAGCGGTGTGCCCTGGGAAGTCGCATTACAGAATCCGAGGAATAAGAGCGAGTATATAACGATAATAAAGCTTGACAACGAATCGGTCACGACATCGGGCGATTACGAGCGATATTTCTTCGAGGAAGGAAAGCGAGTACATCATATAATAGACCCCAAAACGGGTTATTCCGCTGATGAGTGCATAAGCGTGACGGTAATCACAAAAAATTGCGTTGATGCAGATGCACTCAGCACAGCGGTGCTTGTGATGGGACCCGAACGAGGAAAGGCTCTTTTAGATGAGCTCGGCGTGGGAGGGATTATCATTTCCGCGGATAAGCGGATAATCAAATTTTAGTAAAAGGCCTCAGCCCGAAAGACCGGATCTCCGTTGCTCACCTATTATTGTATCAAGAGTTGCAACGAATTTCTCCTCAGACCCTTCCGGAATGGATGCTCCAGCCGCAACGGGATGCCCGCCGCCAAAACCACCCACTTCTCCCGAGGCTTTCTCCAGCGCCTTAGCGAGGTCTATTCCCCCCGATGCAGACAGCAGTTTCTTATTACACCTCGCGGATATTTTCGTTTCCGCTTTCTTTCCTTCCTCTACCCGGTCTTTCTTGTTTAGCACAATTACCGGCTTACTCGTGCGCACGTAGTCCGCTACTACTCCGGCTAAAGTGCCCGTTACACCGCTCTCCTGCACGAAGAAATAGAAGATATTTTGAAGCTCTTTTATCGCAGCATCTCCCTCGCGGTCTATTCTATTCAACTCGGAAACGAGTTTTGTCTGAATGCTTACGTATAGAGAGGTCGCTTCTTCTATCAATCGCGCCTCTCGCAGGCACAGCCCTATGCCAATCCCCGATTTACCCAGTCGCCCGCACGCATCCACCAATCTCATAAAATCCAGTCCGTCCCCGTCCCGTATCACCTCAGAATGAAGATTGTACGTAGTTCCAACCAAAGCGTCGTCGCTTATATCTGCTTGAGATTCTCGTAATAGTGATAACAACGCACTGGTCAGCCTTTTTTCCTCTTCCCCCGTTAAATCGCTTAAATTCTTATCGCCGTCTATACTCTCCTTATCCAAAAACGCACTCACCCATTCTACCTTACCCGCGAGCGGGATATAGGGATCGGTGGCGAAAAGGATCAAATCCCGTATTTTACCATTGCCGAGCTTCAGCCCTTTTTTAACCGAAATAACACCTTCCTGGATCGCCTCATCCAGAATCATTCGGTTTATTCCTGTATCGAACTCCAGTTTATCGCCCAATGTCCCCGCTATGGCAAGTCCTGCAAGGTCTACGTTACCCGTATCGTCACCCGACGACATGCGCCGTGCCACGAGATAAGAGAGTCCCGCAGCACAAATTGTGCTACCGCGTTCGTTTGTCAGCTTACGCTTTTCCTCTGTGTCGCTGAGGCAGCAGGGATTTATGAGGACTGATGAGGCGGATGCGCGAAATACCGGAACAGAAGTTGAAGGAGCGTGGTGGTCAATGATTACCACATCCGTATCTTTAACAAGACACTCCGATAGCAAGTCAGATTGCGCGGTGCCCATATCGCAAATGATGATGAGTTCTTCATTCAATCCTTGAATAAAAGCGCGCTCCAGTTTGTGTACAATCGTCGCGTGGAACTGAATGCCTCTCCGAAGTAAGGCATTACAGATAATCCCCGCAGAGGTTATTCCGTCTGCGTCGTAATGCGAGATTACCCGCGCGTATTCGTGCCCGTTGATTATCTTCGCTGCCTTTTCCACGCTCTTTTGCAATGTCGTCATAGCCTAAGCCTACCTGAGAAAGTCTCCAATATTAGAGAAGAAAAACCTTTTCTTGAATAACCCCCTCTTTGTTCTCCGGGAATAAAAATTTTGACGGACAGGGCAGGGCGTGTGGCCTAGCTAGGATATGGCGGCAGCCTCCTAACAAATTTGTCGCATAAATTCGATCAAAAAAGGGGAGAAAGCTGCAAATCACGGGTTCAAATCCCGTCACGCCCGTAGCAATTGCTCAAAAATCCACTGATTTTTGAGCTGATGCAGCCCGTGCCTGTTCTCGTATCTGCTTAATATCCACTACTATGACATCCTTTATTGCTGTAACTGTATTAAAAGGTATAACGAGATAACCGTCATCCGTTTTGAACTTGCTTGTGTCAAGTTCAGCAGCAGGTTTAACCACGAGTTCTGTCAGTATACCGGTTTCCGCATCTGCTACTAGGTTATGTAACACTCCCATCTCCCCGCCCTCCAAGTTCACAACCTTCTTACCACACAACATCAGGGATGACATTTTCCTCATTTTTATTCCTCTTCTTTACACACAAAAACCTTCAATTTCCAGGCATAATAATCTTTTCATTTCCCGCCCTCGCTTCGTAATTTATCACTGAATTTTAAGAAATGATTATCCTGCACTTTAACAAAAAAAGCGGGTTCACCGCGCGTAATGCTAATCTCGTCTTCTTTCTCCAGTCCCATGTAGAACTGCCCATCTATGACTAATTCTGCATCTTTCACACCAAAAAGGTCTAAGCCTATCCTTCTTTTTATATCAACGACCGTAGGCCTTGCGGAAAGTTTGAAAGGTGCAATTGGCACTATTAGGGTTGCATTCACCTTTGGATCTACAATGGGCCCGCCGGCGGACATTGCATACGCCGTGCTCCCGGTGGGAGTTGCAAAAATAACACCGTCCGCTCTTAACTCTTCTAACTCC
>JAUWPM010000097.1 GCA_030611585.1 Methanosarcinales archaeon
AAGGAGTAGCGTAACTATTCATCCTGCCTTCGAATACGGCTTAGACTCTGATCCTGAGGTCGGCAATATGCAACAAGCAGGAAAAGCATTTGTTCTGCGTAACAGTGGCGATGAAGTGATTCTGCAAGATGAACACGGAAGAATAGTTGATGCCGTAATATACGGGGGTTCGTCATACAAAGGTGCAGGCTGGCGCGGTAAGCCATTGAAGAAGCCACGAGAAGGTATGATACTAAAACGAAAAGGAAACGAAGATACCGATACCGCAAATGATTGGGTCCTTATATACTTTGACGCTTCTTATCACGCGCCTGAAACGTTTTCTACCTCTACTATAGTTACCGCTTTCGTCTCGCCCGACAACAGTTTCGCTGTCTTGCAGCAGGAGATAGAGAATGCGTCTGCTTCGTTATGCGTCAATCTGTACGAGTTTGCGAATCCAAAGCTCCTGGAACTCGTTTTAGATGCTTTAAGCCGTGGTGTGAAAGTGCAGTTGCTTCTTGAAGGCAGTCCAATTGGCGGAATTAGCGGTGACGAGTTGTGCATTGCAGAGAAAATAAAAGAGCGAGGTGGAAAAGTTCGGTTCTCTGATGATCCATTTATAAACCATGCTAAGTACGCAATCATAGACGACAAAACTACGATATTAATGTCAGAAAACTGGAAATCCACGGGTGTGCCCTGTGATAACACATTTGGAAACCGTGGCTGGGGCATCGTATTACGGGACAGCGAAATAGCGAGTTATTTCAAAGAGGTATTTGCAGAAGATTTCCGGCGTGGTAATGATTTTTCAACAGAGGCAGAGAGAGGCAGTTGTATCCTGGCTCGTGGGATACCTCACGGCTCTTATGTGCCTGTCTTCGAACCGCTCTCTATTAACTGCGATTTTACTGTAATTCCCGTTTTAGCGCCCGACTCTGCTTTGAGTGACGATACAATATTGGGTATGATAAGCAGCGCGCAGGAGTGTGTTCACGTACAGCAGTTCTCAGCAAGGCTGGTTTGGGGTGAAGCCGTCAGTCCATTGATTGGTGGTATCATATCGTCAGGACGAATAGGTTGTGAGGTGAAAGTTCTGTTGGATTCTAAATATTTAGAGGGTGAGAATAATAATGACGAGGTCGTTTCGTGGCTGAACGAACTGGCGAGTGTAGATAATTTGAGCTTGGAAGCGAGATTAGCTGATCTGGACTCGTTAGGGTTGGCAAAAGTGCATAATAAAGGGTTGATTGTGGATGGTGAGAAGGTGCTTATTTGTTCGTTGAACTGGAATGCGAATTCTGTTTATAACCGCGAAGCTGGTGTTATTGTAGAGAACGCGGATATAGCGGGTTATTACGAACAGGTATTTTTTCATGACTGGGATGCTTCAATAGCGGGGATACAGAATGATAACAAGGGAACAGATACAAAAATGAGGATTGTGTATGTGGCGTTTACTTTTGTTGTCGTTTTTGTTATTTTCAGGGTGGTTAAGTGGTATAAGAGGATGTAGCTTGCGGGTGAGTGGTCTTGAAGAGGGCAACCGAAAGTATTATATACTGAGAGCGTGTGTAGGATTAATAACACAGGAGTAATGATTGGCCAAGTTCAAATGGAAGAGAAGATAACCCAACTTGCGGCGTTGTTGCATGATGTTGGTAAGTTCTGGCAGGGTGCAGGCGAAAGAGGAAAACATGCAGAGTTGAGTCGCAGGTTTATCGTGGAGCATGTGCCAGAGCAGTGGCAAGAGGCTGCAAGTTTAGTTTCTTTGCATCATAACTCGCCTGCGTATAGGGCAGAGGAGTATAGAGCTTTAAAGGTAATAGTATGTGCGGATTGGCTATCTTCAGGTGAGCGGAGAGGATTAGAAGAGGATGAAGATAAAGGCAAACGGAAAACGACACCGCTGAAGTCTATTTTTTCGGAGATTGACATTGTTAAAGGCAAGCCTGCTTCTGCACAGTATTATCCGGTACATAAGTTGGAATTGGAGAAAGATGTTATATTTCCAAAGCCGTTAGATGGAAGAGGAGGAGAGGATTGGCTAAAGGCAGATTATGATGGTTTATGGAAAGATTTTGTAAAAGAAGTGGAAAGCATAAAGGCGATAACGGATTTTGATGCTTATTTCAATACGTTATACCACCTGTTGCAGAAATATACGTGGTGTGTGCCATCGGCTGTCTGGAAAGACGTTCCAGATGTTTCATTGTTCGACCATTTGAAGACGACATGTGCGATTGCAGCGTGTCTGTATAACACCGATGTGGAGTATCTTGATAATTTAATCGGTGGTATAGCAAAAAGTTGGAGAAAGGAAGAATTAAGCAATGAGGAAGAGAACGCTTTAAATGCTACCAAATTTCTCCTTATTGGCGGTGATATTTCTGGAATACAGAATTTTATATATTCAATATCTTCACCAGAAGAGGCAAGAAAAGGAATGGCAAAGCGAGTTCGTGGCAGGTCATTTTATCTAAACTTGCTAAATGATGCAATCGCTACACACATTATATCAAGATTGCAGCTACCACAGACAAACTTACTGTGGTGTGGTGGTGGCCACTTACTATTTTAGCTCCATGTAATGAGAATGTTATTGCAGACCTAAAAGAGACTAAAAAAGATGTGAATACACGGTTATTAAATGAATTTGATGGTACTCTAGCTCTTGCTTTAGATTGGATTGAAGCATCTTCCAACGATTTTGGAGACTTTAGTGCGTTAAAAGAGAGATTATTAGTTGAAACAAACAGATCAAAAAGGCAAAAATTTGTAAACGATCTTTCAATTGATTTCTTTAAACCTAAAGGTAAAGTTAACGACCAGGTATGTGCCGTTTGCGGCATGGAATCCGCAGAGAATTTGTGTGAAAGGTGTAAGCAGCATGAGAACATAGGCAAGAAAATTGCAAAAACACGATATGTTCTAAACCTGAACAGAATTAGATGTGCCACCTACACATCATCGAATGCGCGCTAAAAATCCATTCTTATACAATATTGGTGCTATTAGACTCATTATTTGCGATATTTTTCAACGGTGAAGTTTATATATGTGTAGGTGTCATAACACCTACATGGCAATCAAAAGACACAAGCGAGGCAATCGCGTATACTTGGCGGAATATAAATCCATAAGACAAGGAAAAAAGGTTATTAGCAAATTCATACGCTATATTGGCCCCGAAGATAAACTATCAACAACAGATAAACCGCACAAACGGGTCTTGGATCGCTTGAATCTCTCCAGCTCATATAGAGCGGGAGATGTCCGCTTATTATGGGCAATTGCGCAGGATCTTGATTTTATACACATAATAGACAGAATTTGCTGCGGAAATTCACACATTGAGGGCGTATCTCCAGGAAAACTGCTGACCATCTGGGCGATCAACCGCGCTATCGACCCGGAGAGTGCTACACAACTGGAACGCTGGGTGCCTACTACGGATCTTCCTTATCTAGCCGGTATTCCGGCTAATGAATGCACAAAGGCTGCGTTTCTCTCAGTACTCGATTTTATATGCCTAGATGACCGTGCCAGTGGCCGTGTTGCCGATCTGAGCGCCGAACTGGACGATGCACTCTACCAAAAATGGCGCCATGACCATCCACTCCCACCTGGAGATAAGGAAACCCTAGCTTACGACCTCACGACCGTGCTATTCTTCGGAGTTAGTTGTCCTCTGGCGGAACTGGGATATAACCCTGAGAGGATTCGACGTCGCCAGGTGAACTTTGCAGTACTGGTATCAAAGCATGATAAACACCCTATTGCACATTTTGTCTATAAGGGGAGCCGTCACAGCGTATCAACCGTGAAGAATCTTCTTGCTCGCTTGAACAGCATGACCATCGAGCAAGGCACACTGATTTGGGATCGTGGCAACGTTTCTAAAAGTTATGTAAAAACGGTGGAAGATATGGAGTGGAAATTGATATGTGGCATACCAAAGACGTCCAAGGAGGCGAAAGAGATTATCAGCATGACCGATGTCCCCATAGGCCCGGATACACTTGTCCGCAGTAGTCGAGCTGGGCACATATATGCAATAAAGACGGAAAGTAAATTATACGGGCGAGAACGTTCGGTAGTCGTTTATACTAATCGGGAAAGGGGCATTAAGGAAACAGATTTGAGGAACGAGGCATTGGCGATTGTTGGCAGGGAACTCGATGAATTGAGCGAGAAAGGGAAGGATTGGTCGGAAAAGCGCTTACACTGTAAGATAAAAACCATCCTGAACTCGTGGTCTAATTTTATTGATGCTAGGGTGAGTAGAAAAAAAGAGGGGGCACGTATAGTTTGGAGCTACAAAAAGCAGGAATTGAAGTTGGCGGAGCGCACCGATGGAAAGTGGCTTATTCTTTCAACAGATGAAACGCGGGATGCCAACGATGCGGTGAATGAATATTTGGAGAAGGACTTTATAGAGAAGGTATTTCGTGTCTTGAAGACGCAGGAGGAAGTTGAGCCAGTGCGCCATCGACTTGAGCATCGGGTAAGAGCGTATTTGTTCGTGTGCATGCTGGCGTATCGGTTATTATCCGTGCTTCAGTGGAAGCTGAAAGAAGCTTCGGGCCATGAGGCTTCGTGTGAAAGTGCAGATACGCTGTTGCAATCCCTTGGCAGGGTAGAACGGGTGGAGGTCACGTTTGGTAATGAAACAAAGACATGGTACCTCAATGTAACGAAGGCGATAACGGATACTTTGAAGAAAATTGGCAGGAGTGAGTTACTTAAAGAGGAAACACGCCTCGTAAATTCACTGAAAATGTAGGTGGCACATTTTTTCTAAACAGGTAAGAACACGATAGATCCGTATTTTGTGGATAGAGTGAATGAAAAGTTCAACACAAATTTTGTATCTACTGACCAGATAGCAGAATCGAATAATAAAGAGATACTGCGTTATTTATTTGAACAGTTGAAGGAGATAAAGATATTAGACCCGGCGGTGGGTTCTGCACACTTTTTGGAGAATGCAATTAACGTTCTTTTGGGTATTTACGAAAGAATCTGGGATAAAGCCAGAGACTTGCGGTTAAAGATAGAGATAATAGCAGCAGACGAGCATGGAAAAATAAAACCTATAAATCTTCTTGAGATTGGCGATTTGGAGCAGCTAAGGATGCTCGTGAAGTTCTTTATCATCCTGTCAAGGAACGTTTACGGTGTGGATATAAACCAAAGTGCGATAAACATAGCAAAAGCGAGGTTGTTTTTAACTATTGCCCGGCATTTCAAG
>JAUWPM010000093.1 GCA_030611585.1 Methanosarcinales archaeon
ACTCAAACAGATATCTCCGCTGTTGAAAAGTGGTTTGACGATAATAGACAGCCATTTCCAAGCTCCCCCCTCATATAGAAATGAATGGCGGAAAGCTTTATATATCCTATGCTTCTCATCAAGGTGGTGATAACATAAAAAGGTAATTTTAAAGCATCAGTGATGATATATATAACGCTTATGATTCGATGATCGCGTACTGGGGTTGAAAAAAGGGGAGAAGAACATGACGAAACAGGAAGAAGGGAATAAGATGGATTTCATTTTATCCTTAGAAGCCGACAGGGGGCTATTTCATGCAGATCTCCTCGTTGACAAGGCGCATGTAGTGATGCTGAAAGAGCGAGGGATAATAAAAAAGGATGCAGCGGCGGCTATTCTGAACTGCTTAACAACCATAGAGGAGAGGGCAGAGGATTTTATCGAACACGAACTTCCCGCATACGAGGACCTGCACACGGCGGTCGAATCGGTAGTGATACGGGAAATAGGCGAGGATGTTGGCGGAAGGATGCACACCGGCCGATCACGGAACGACGAAGTGGCAACGTGCGTACGAATAGCGCTTCGTACCGAGCTGTTCGAGCTGATGGAAGCGGTGAATGGATTGAGAAGCGGGTTACTCGAAAAAGCGGCTGAGCACGTTGACACCATAATGCCGGGTTATACGCATTTGCAGCGTGCACAAGCAACAACATTCGCTCATTACGCCTTAGCGCACGCCGATGGCTTCGCGCGTGATTTCGCACGGCTTATAAACGCATACGAGCGTACAAACGTCAGTCCGTTGGGTGCCGCAGCTTTCGCTTCCACGGGCTTTCCGATAGATCGGGAGCGAACGGCGAAACTTCTTGGGTTTGATTCGGTGCTGGAGAATTCTATGGATGCGGTATCCACGCGTGATTTTATCATCGAGACGGTTTCGTGTTGTTCTAACCTGATGACCAATCTGAGCAGGCTTGCAGAAGAGCTAATACTGTGGAGCACCTCGGAATTCGATTTTATTCGTGTTCCTGCGGACTATGCGACCGGAAGTTCGATAATGCCGCAGAAACGAAACCCGGATTACGCAGAACTGGTGCGGGCGAGAGCAGGCACGGTTTACGGCTGTTTGATGAGTGTGCTCTCAATCTGCAAGGCGTTGCCGTACTCGTACAATCGCGATTTGCAAGAGGTTACGCCGCATCTGCTAAAAGCCGCAAAGACCACGACCGCTTCGGTAGCCGTAATGAGAAGCATGATCGAGGGACTGGAAGTGAAGAAGGAGAGAATGGAGAAGCAGGCTCCACGCGGATTCACGGCTGCAACCGAGCTGGCGGATACTATCGTCAGAGAGACGGGTCTACCGTTTAGAACGGCGCATAAAATCGTAGCTGCCTTAGCTCCGATTTTAGAAGATGAAAATTGGGATTTGCTAAATGATAAGGACTCTGAAAAAGCGTTCGTAGCTGAGATACTTCGGCAGATAGACGACATCGCAGTGGGGATCGGGATCACCGAGAAAAAACTGAGTGCGAAGGGGCTGACCGAGAAGAAAGTAAATGAAGCACTGAACATCGCGTCAAACGTTCAGAAACGGCGGGTGAAAGGCGGGCCAGCGAAGAAAGAAGTCCTTAAGTCGTTAAATAGGCAAAAGACGGATTTGGAGAAGGATGAAAAGGCGAGACAGGAGAAGGAAGGGCAGTTGAAAAAAAGCTTAGGGGACCTGGAACGCGAGGTGAAGAGAAAGAAGCGAATTATAAAAGTCATCAAAAAACCGAATGCTAACATTCTGGGCGTTTTGAAGAAGTGAACTGTAAGTTTATAAAAGGTTGATCAAAGAACTAACGAAATATGACGATATGGAATATTCGGGAGTGAGGGAAGAGGAACTAAACGAAGTTGGAGATGAATTGGTGTCTATTGGCAAACCCGCAGTTCCACAGTTGATAGAAATATTAAATAGACACGAAGCTCAAAGTTGCAGCTATGCCGCCGATGCACTGGGGGAGATAGGAGATAACAGAGCTATTAAACCGTTGGTAGATGCACTGGAGGTGCGGGAACTCGGTGAAAATGCTAAAGAAGCGCTTAAGAAATTTGGCCATGTTTGCATCCCGGAAGTGATAAAAAAATTGAGGTACCGGTTTGCACATCCGACGAGAAAACCTAAATTGTTGACACTGATTAACGCAGATTAACACAGATGATAAGAATCAACACGGGTAAACAAAAATAAATCCGCGTAAATCAGTGTAAATCTGCGTCTTAAAGAGAATTACGGCAGTTATACTTTATATACAATAAAAACATGTCCGATGATTCAAATGCTAAAAAAGAATGCTAAAAGGAGATGTAAAAAATGATAGAGAACCATACAATAATTTAATAGAAATCAAGGTTCGTACTCTGTTGGCTATTCTATCCCATATTAACCCCATTTTCTTGTGTTAATCTGCGTTAATCTGTGTCTACAATTTATTTTTTATTTCTTCCACTATACAATTACAAACGGAGGAAGAAGTAACTGAGTGAGACATGCCAAAGAAGAAAAAGAAGAAGAAAATATCTGAAGATTTATGGTCTTCAGCCAAGACAAAATATCACCTCAGTTCACGTCAAATAGAAATGGCAAAGAAACTCGGAATGAACCCCAAAAAGTTCGGCAGTCTCGTACCCAATAAATCAGAACCCTGGAAAACGCCGCTGGGGCAGTTCATTGAATCGTGTTATTACAAAAGATTCAAGAGACGAGAAAACCTAAATTGTTGACACAACACTTTTTCTTTTTTACAAAAAGAAAACCTGTGCTAAAAGAAAAACATCAGGAATATTTTAGTCGATGTTTTTACAGAAGGTAAAAAAGTTGTGTGTAAATCCGTGTCTTAAATAGGAGGAAGGTTATACTTTATCTACAACAAAAATCAACTTTATTCTTCACCCTAAATAAATCCGTGTAAATCGGTGTTAATCTGTGTCTTAAAGAGATGGCTGTTTATACTTTATATACGAAGAAAAATGGAAATCCCAACGTTATCGGAAGAAGAGAAGCAGAAGATCTTTATGGAAATGTGGCTCGGCGCGATGATGGGTCCAATGGGGTTTATCATGCGGAAATTAGGTCCGGAAGCGCTGGAAGAGTTGAATGACGAATCGGCGAAGAACTGTGCCGCAGATATGAAAGGACGGGGCGTTGACGATCCTTTAAAATTCGCCATGAACTACGCAGTCGTAAACAAGAACGTCTTCGGCAGTGACGTTGAAGTCACGGGCAATCCGGAAAAAGCGATACTCGATATGAAGCGGTGTAGCAACCTGGCAGCGGCATTGCAACTCGCAGAGAAGGGCATGCCAGTAACGAAGGCGCAGCATTGCTCCGGCTGCATTGACGGGTATTTCAGACGGGTAGCAAAGAATTTAGGGTTTACGCTGGACGTTGAATTCACCGATAAGGGCTGCAGAATGACTATTGGTAAATAGCGAACGTCGTAAAAATGAACGGCAAACGAATTGCAATCGCAACCGTGATCGGATTGCTATGCGGGCTGTATTGCGCATACGGGACGATATGGATTGCAGAATCAAAACCTGAGCTGGTTATTACAACTGGACTGTTGGCGTTGATCGTTTATAACCGGATACTGATCGGTCTCTTTGTTGGCGTAGCCGATAACATTCCGCTTCATCCGGTGTTTAGAGGCGCGTTAATTGGCGCAATCATCAGTCTGGCAATGGCGATCATGCCCATGATTGATACTGGTCTAACCGATGGTTTAACGCTCATCGCATTCGGCGTCGTGTACGGGCTCATCGCGGACCTTGTGGCAACTAAGCTCTCATAAACGATTGAAGAACAACCGCATCAACTCTTGTGCTCGTGCGTCCAAGATACCTGAACCCCCCTCACTTGCAGACCTCTCATCAAAACCGCCCACTCTTTTCTGTTCACTTCGTGCTCGTGAATCGTAGATCGCAAACGGCACCGGCTCTCTTGTGTGCGTCCCCACCGACACCGGCGTGTAGTGATCAGGCATGACCAATATCCGGTAGCCGCCTTCGGTATCTGCAAATTCCGCCTTTAACCCTTTCAACACGGTGCCGACCACCAGCGCATCGAACTCTTCTATCGCTTTTACTTTCAGATTTATATCGCGAAGATGCCCTGCCTCGTCCGGCGCTTCAACGTGAACCAGCACAAAATCATTCCCCTCAAGACTGCGCAGTGCATAGTCCGCCTTGCCTTTATAGTTCGTATCAAAATATCCGGTAGCGCCCGGCACGTCTATCGCATCCAAGCCCACGCACCTCCCAATCCCTTTTATAAGGTCAACACCCGAAATCGCCGAGCCCCGTTGTACGCCGTACAGCGCGCTAAACGCAGGCATTACGGGCTTTTTACCGCCGCTCCAGAGCCATACCATGTTTGCCTTCTTCTCGCCACGTGCCTGCCTTTTCCGATTGACTTCATGCGCATCCAATACTTCCTTCGAGGCGAGCATGACGTCCCTCAAAATCGCCTCTTTCGGGAGGTACTCTTCGATAGGTTCCCCGATGATGTCGTGCGGCGGTGCACCGCCTATTTCCTTTTCCTCGCGGAACTTCAAATCGTTTGACCGAGATTTGATAACCAGAATATTCCGATAGCTCACGCCGGCATAAAAGGTAAGTTCCCAACCTTGCGCAACCCATTTATCGCGAAACTCTTCCTCGTTAAGCGCCGCTATTAAACCTCTCGCTTCTGCGGTTTTTATATGCCCGCCACTGAAATCCTCGATTAGCCCTTCGTTCTCCGTTATAAGATTACATCTAAATACAATATCTCCATCATCAAGGGGCATACGCATTCCCATCGCTTCTAACGGACCTCTGCCCGTATGATATTTCGCGGGATCGTATCCAAGAATGGAGAGGGTGGCAATGTCACTTCCCGCGTGCATCCCATCCGGTATCGTTCGCACCAAACCGCACTGACCCTCCGTAGCGATGAAATCGAGATTCGGCGTGGATGCGATTTGTAGTGCTGTCCTGTTACCACGTTCGGGAATCGGATAATCCGCCATCCCGTCTCCTATTAAAATTACGTATTTCATACCCCACCCCAACAGTCAACAGTATTGTATTTAAATCATGCTTTCTCTAATTATAATTGTTGAGGACAGATGGAGACCGATATACCGCTGAGGGAAGTAATGGTACGGGAGGTCGTAAAGGGAGATGGCGATCTAACCGTGCTGGAAGCGGCGAAGCTGATGAGGAGACACAAGGTGGATAGTATCATCGTGGTTGACCGTGAAGAGCCGGTGGGAATAGTTACGGAAGGGGATATAATCAGCGAGCTGGTAAGTAAGGACATAAAGCCGAGCACGGTGAGATTAAAAGACATAATGACTACGCCCTTAGTAACCGCATCTCCTAACGACCGCGTATCCGTTATAGCGAAGAAGATGTTGAAGGGACGGATAAGAAAGATGCCGGTAATTGAGGACGGCAAGCTGGTGGGGATAGTTGCAGACATAGATATTCTCTCGATTTCTTCCGAGATGAATTCGCTACATGCAGAGTTAATAGATATGACCGTGGAAAGAGAAGAGTCGCACTTAGAGGGCGAAAGTGTGGGTCAGGGTATATGCGAAAAATGCGGTAGCTTCTCTCATTACTTAGTGCTGAAAGGCGGGCTTATGGTATGCGAGAGTTG
>JAUWPM010000100.1 GCA_030611585.1 Methanosarcinales archaeon
CTACATTCCAACGTATGCTAACGCAGCTATGGATTGTTGGACAGGTAAAAACCGGCAGACTTTTATATTAACAATCCCTATGCTGTAATTATCGTTATACTGATAGGTAAAGGGAGATGAGATAAGATGGCGGTGCGAGAAGATAAATTGGGGCAATCCGGCGTATCCACGGCGGATGCTGCTTCGACTCCTGGTGCAGGCAGCTATTGACGGCGTTTGGTCGTCGAGAAAACCTGAATTGTTGACAAAACACTTTTTCTTTTTTACAAAAAGAAAACTAAACCCTTACAGGGTTTTCGGGGTCGTGGGGCAGAGCCCCACAGTGCTAAAAGAAAAACATCAGTGTAAATCAGTGTTAATCTGTGTCTTAAGAAGGCAGTTACACGTTATATACAACAAATTAAAGGAGGAGAAAGTACTTATCGTCACCTTTACAATGGTTCTTTGGATATATAAACATTACCAGTATGATGGATATGTTGATGAGATAGTTACCAGAGTTTTACCGCGGAGTACGCAGAATTAGAGGTTTAGTTTATTAGCGGTTCCGCTCGTTAGCTAAACCTCCAAACCGCTAACCCTCTATCCTATGAGGTCTCCGCGCTCTCGGCGGTAATAGATAAATCACCGGATTTTTAGACAGTGCCTGATGCTATTAAATTAGATTAGAGCCCGAAGAGGTTTTATCCTCATTTCCTTTCCAGCATCGTCTTGATCTTCTTCAATCGCGTGAAATTCTCTCGTTCCATCTCCTCCAATCGCATCTGTATGTACTTCCTCGTCGCTTTTAATCGCGGGATCATCACATATTCAAGTGCATTGACACGCCGTTTTGTCTTCTCCACCTCGCCTGCGAGATTCCTCACCGCTTCTTCCATCTCCGCGAGCTTTATTAGCTTCTCCAATGCTTCTTCAAAGCTTCTCGCGCATTTGTCCACCGCGGCGGACGAATCCATAAAGCCATAGCCCCGATCCGTAACGTTCCGCGTTAGTTCGTCCTGCAATTCCAGGATGGGCACACTCACACCCATGATGCTCCTCGACGAGATATCCAGTGAGATCTCCTGCGGGGTCATCAGCGATAACTGCCGCACTTCCTCAACGCCCAATCCCGCCTGAGCAATGATTAAATAATCAAACGCCTCCCGTAACTTATCCTCTACTTCCTTCCGTGCACCCCTTACTTCGCTCACCACGTCCAAGAACTCGGCAATCAACGCATCTCGCTTTTCACGCAGCAAATCGTGCCCCTTCACCGCTAATTTCTCTCTTCTGCGCAGCCACAATAATTCCATCCTCGTGGGGCTTACCCCTTCTATTATCTCCGGCATACTCCATCCTCTATACTGAAGAGAAAGTGTAACAAAAGAAAAATGTTCCTTCTCGCTTATGTACCTGTACCCATGCCAACGCCTTTATCCACTAAATAAATACCATCCTGAAAGACGCGCGGATCGTAACCCCTTATCTTTGTCGTCTGCTCTAGGTCTGCCGCCGTCTGCCCCACAGCCTCTTTATTTATTCCTGAAACGACAATCTCTTTACCTTTTAGTTCCACCTTCACCCCTTCCACAATCTTTGCTATCCTCGGCTTTCTCTCTCCCAGGAAATTCGATATGGATACGGCATCGCCCTCCTTTGTTAGAGCAACTTGCATGGGAAAATGAGCATGTACAATCGCCAACTTATAGAAAAAGCCCTCCGTCACACCGGTAATCATATTTTTAATGTGAGAGGTGTACGTACCCGCGATAGCTCTTATCTTCTTCCTTGTCGAATCGCTTTTTATAACCACCTCGTTACCCGCGTCTTTATGCTCCGTTTGTAGATGCAGCCCGGGATACCATAATTCTCGCTCTATCGTCCCTCTCGGACCTTCCACTTTAACCGTTTTCCCCGTTATTGCGACATTCACACCTTCTGGAATTGGTATACTAAAGCTAATACCTCCGTCCGTCTTCTCCTTCTCCTTTTCCGTCGAATTGGTCATCTTTATTACCACCACTTTGTTTTTGTATATAAAGTATAACTTCCATCTCTTTAAGACACTGATTTACACTGATTTTTTCTTCTGTTGGACCAGGCTATTTTTATCGGCATTGATCCTTTCATCTGTGTCAATAATTTATTTAGTTTAGCGTAGAATAGATATAGCACCTATATAAAATTTTAGAAGTGTGTATGTACTTACTGTACGTTGAGCAGCGAGAAATGATAAGAAAGATAAAAGAAGCGTATGAGGACAAGGATTTGTTCACCCGAACGCTTGACCTGGCGGCGGTTATGCCAGGCGTAAAAGAAACAATCGCCGGGGTTAAGAACCGCAGGGATGCGGCACTATTGGAATATACCGAGAAATTTGACCGCGTAAGGCTGAAGGAGATAGAAGTGACGCCGGACGAGATTGAAGCTGCAAAAGAGAGCGTGGATGAAAATATGGTGCGGTGCATTGAAGAAGCAGCTACGGCGATACGGAATTTCCATTACCGGCAGAAGAAGCGGGCGTGGTTAGAAGAATTTAGTGAGGGCGTATTTCTCGGCGAGAAGTACGTGCCTTTTGACGTGGTTGGCGCTTATGTTCCAGGCTCATATTTCAGCAGCGCATTGATGTGCGTAATTCCCGCGAAGATCGCGGGGGTGCGGGAGATCGTCGTATGCACACCACCGCGGAAGGACGGAGATGCGGATCCGCTAACGTTAGTGGCTGCGAATCTCGCGGGTGCAACGCGAATATGTAAGGCCGGCGGTGCTCAGGCGATTGCCGCTCTCGCATTTGGCACTGAAACGATTCCACGGGTGCAAAAGATAGTGGGACCCGGGAATGTGTACGTAACCGCGGCGAAGATGGCTGTGCGCGCAGAGGGTGTGGAGCTAGATTTCCCCGCGGGACCTTCGGAAGTGTTAATAATCGGTGATGAAACTGCGAATCCGTCGTTCATTGCTGCGGATATGCTTGCACAGGCAGAGCATGGCGAGAAGTCGCAGGCGGTTCTTCTTACAGACTCCGCACGCATAGCCGCGGACGTAGAGCGAGAAATAGTAGCTGCGGCGGGCGATGAGAGCAGGTCACAGCAGCATTGGATATTAATCGGCGAGAGCATAGACGAGTGCATAGAATTTGCGAACGAATATGCACCGGAACACTTGGAGATAGTGGTAAGAGCGCCGATGGAAGTTTTGAAGCGAATAAAGAATGCGGGGTCTGTATTCGTAGGCGATTATTCGCCCGTAGCGGCGGGCGATTATGCAACCGGGGCAAATCACGTGCTGCCAACTGCGGGCTATGCAAAGCTATTCTCAGGGCTTGACGTTGACCATTTTATGCATCGAATCACCTTACAATGGCTGGATAAGGGCGGATTAGGGAAGATAAAGGATGTAGTGGTGAGGTCGAGTAAAGCGGAAGGCATGGAAAAGCATGCGCGGTCGGTAGAGAAGCGGTTTTTACCCGATTAATTAGCCTGACTTTGTCACATTTCAAATTTACCGCAGAGAACGCGGACTGAGTTCGCAGATGAAATATGTAAATTTATTTAAACCAGATAGTCGCATGTCTTTATGGCACGATGGCTGTTGTGCGTTGTGTAAGATGCTGTCAAAAAGGGTGAGCGGAATAGCGGAGTCGGCAACCATAAAAATGGGGCTTTTAGCGAAGCAATTGCAGGATGAGGGAAAAGAAGTCATGAACTTTTCGCTTGGTGAACCGGACTTCAAAACCCCGGAGTATATATGCGATGCGGCGAAGAATGCCTTAGACCTCGGATACACACACTATACGAGCAGTGCAGGCATCACGGAGTTACGAGAAGAGATAGCGCGGAAGATACAAGCGGAGAATAAGGTTGACGTGAACGCAGATGAGGTGATAGTGACTCCGGGGGGAAAACAGGCGATATACGAGGTGATGATGAGCGTTTTGGATGAAGGTGACGAGGTGCTTTTGCTTGACCCGGAATGGGTTTCCTTTGAAGCTGCGGTGAAGTTAGCGGGAGGAAAGCCAGGCTGGGTGAAAAGGTTAGAAAAAGAGGTGACCTACGAAGCTCTGGAGTCCGCAGCATCAGAAAAGACGAAGATGATGGTGGTAAACAGCCCGAATAATCCCGCCGGATATGTGCTCAGCGATCGCGAGTTGAACGAGATTGCCGAATTCGCAGTTGAGCACGACCTTCTTGTGCTCTCTGACGAGATCTACGAGAAGATCATATACGAAAGAAGGCACGTGAGTATTGCTTCGCTTGACGATATGCAAGAGAGAACGATAATCGTTAATGGCTTCTCGAAGACGTATGCAATGACTGGCTGGCGAATAGGGTATGCCGTTGCACCTCCGGAGATAATGAACGGGATGCTTAAGATACAGCAGCATTCGGTAAGTTGCGCACCGTCTATTTCGCAATATGCAGCTTTAGCTGCGCTTAGAGATTCGCAGGAATGCGTGGATGAGATGGTGAAGGAGTTCAAAAGTAGAAGGGACGTTATTGTGAAGCGGCTAAATGGTATAGGGCTGCGATGCGTGAACCCGGAAGGTGCTTTTTACGCGTTTGTGAGCACCTCAAATCACGGGAACGACGACGTAGAATTCACTGAGCGGTTGCTAAAAGAAGCTTATATTGTCGTTACGCCTGGTTCTGCATTTGGAAGCGCAGGTAAAGATTACGTACGGTTCTCATTCGCTGCATCAATGGAGAATATCGTAGAGGGAATGGAACGGATAGAGAAAATGTTCTGAGTGAAGTATTTTTTAAACTTTTCAAACACTTCTCTTTTCCCACCCATTTTTCCCCTTACGTCCCTCCAGCGCCCCCCTTTGGCGCTAAGGTAT
>JAUWPM010000024.1 GCA_030611585.1 Methanosarcinales archaeon
ATCATTTCAATTTTTTTTACACCCTTCTTTATAAAAGGAAGGGTAATCAAAGAAATTATCTTATTATACTACCTGATGCCGATCCAAAAATCTCCCTATCCTCTCCAAAGCCTCCTTTATCTCGTACTGCGATACCGCATACGAGCACCTCACGAAACCTTCTCCACACGCACCAAATACGCTCCCCGGTATCACTACCACTTTTTCCTCCAAAAGCAGCCGCTTTGCAAACTCCTCCGACGTGAGCCCGGTATTTTGAATGGAAGGAAATGTATAAAACGCGCCTTTGGGCTCAAAGCATTCCAGTCCTATATTACGCAGCCCTTCCACCATCAACCTCCGCCTCCTGTTGTACTCGCTTACCATCCTCTCTACCTCGTCCTCGCATCTCAAAGCTTCCATCGCCGCCATCTGCGCAGTAATCGGTGCACAAAGCATTACGTATTGATGGATCTTCATCATCGCTTCTATCAGCTCTTTATTGCCCGCGGCGTAGCCCAATCGCCACCCGGTCATTGCGTACGCCTTGGAGAACCCGTTCAGCAGAATCGTCCGGTCTCGCATTCCGTTAAGTGAGGAGAAGCATACGTGCGTACCATCGTACGTCAGCCTGCCGTACACTTCATCAGATATAACAAGCAAATCGTGCTCGTTCGCCACGTCTGCGATCTCTTCCAGGTCTTTTCTGTTCAGCGTTGCGCCCGTGGGGTTGTTCGGGTAGCTCAAAATAACCGCTTTTGTACGTTCCGTTATTCGCTCCTCTATCTGTTCCGCTCGCACCTTGAATTCATTCTCAACTCCCGTAGCTACGCATACCGGCGTTCCGCCCGCGAATATCGTGCACGGCTTGTAACTCACATAAGACGGCTCATGAAGTATCACCTCGTCGCCGGGATTGAGAAGGGCACGAAGCGACAGATCAAACGCTTCGCTTACCCCCGTGGTAATCAGCAGCTCGCCTTCGGGCTCGTAATACACGCCGCTTTCTTTATAAATCGTATCGGAAAGTGCTTCGCGTAATTCGAGAAGCCCCCAATTGGAGGTATATGAGGTGTAACCCTTTTCCAATGAGAATATGCACGCTTCTCTTATACCCCAAGGCGTTACGAAATCAGGCTCGCCAACACCCAACGAAATCGCCCCTTCCATATGTTGCGCGATATCGAAGAACTCCCGTATCCCCGAGCCCTTCATTTGCCTTACTCGCTCTGCAACCCGATCTGACATTCTGCTCATTTCTCTTGCCCCATAATTTGGATATTTGGATTTACTTTGGATTTGGCAGTCTTAAATTTGAGATTTGGATTTTCAGAGCGTCACTGCCAATCTCTTCCCTTGCTCCTCCTCGCCGTAGATCTCACCATTCTCTTTGTACGTCTTGAGTAGGAAATGCGTTACCGCGTTACGAACCTGCTCCAGCGGTGCGATCTTTGCCGCAACGAAATACGCGACGTCGTGCATCGTCTTCCCTGATACTAATACTGAGAGGTCGTACTCGCCGGAAACTAACCGCACAGACGTGACCTCAGGAAACCTCGAAATCCGTTCTGCAATGGAGTCGTAGCCAGTATTCCTCTCAGGACTGACTTTAACGTCTATTAACGCTTGCACGGTCTCTACTCCTGCTTTTTCGTAATTTATCACCGCCTTATATTTCCTTATGATCTTCTTACGTTCCAATTCCGCAATGAGTCCCTTCACCTCAGTCTCGTCCAGTCCCACCATCTGTGCTATCTCTGCATCACTCAGCCGTGCATTCCCCTCCAATATCCTCAGGATTTCCTCCTCTTTCTTCGTTTTTTTCATTTCTCTGGTAAAGCTTTCTTTTTAAAGAAAGGTATCTAAGTTTGTTTAAAGGAACCTGAACACCTCTGGCAGTTCCCCTACGACCGAGCGGAACTTTTCCGGCCAGTTCTCTGCGTCCAACCCCTTCTGTGCGAGGAAGACCGCAGCCCACCGTTCTAAGCCCACGCCTGAGCACCCTGACCACAAATCCTCACCGCTTTGCAGCTTCACGCTGAACCCCTTAGGGTATTTGTCGCCGTTCACACTCACATTTTGAAATTCCAGCCATTTACCGCTGTATGGCAATACCGCCTCGTAATCTATGGTTCCCGCCTCTTTAATCTCGGCTAAACCTGCCTTTCCTTCCTGCGCCATGAACCAGGGCGTTACCCACGCCTCGCGCCACGCAATGTCCAGAATGTCATTGAATATGTGGCGGTACTTCTCCTGCAGCACCTTTGAATGCTCTATCGCCTGCTGCTTCGTTCCCATCCATAAAATTTCCACACGATGAAACTCGTCAAGCCGCTCTATACCGTGCAGTCCACCGCTTTCGTACCTGTGCGAGGTTCCGGACCGGTCAAAGACCATAATCGGCAGGATTTCATCCGGCATAATCTTACCCTGCAGGAATACCCAGAAGGGTGGGCATTGCGCATAGCACATTCCGCCAACGTTCTCTATCTTCCCCATTATCATATCTACGGGAACCTCATTCGTCACTTTGAAATAATCCATTACGTCCTCCCAGTATTCCGGGTCTCGCGTCTTTGGCGTGCAGACGTAATACGCTTCCGGATAAATCCCCTTTGCATGACCTGATTTCTTCCAGACGTCCCAGGCTACGAATTTGGGGAAGATCATCTCTTTATAGCCCAACGGCGTGCACAGCTCGTCAAGCAGTATCTTCTCAAAAGCTCTGAAGATCTTCGTTATCTGCGGCCCGTAGACATACTGTCCTCTGCCTGCGGCATGTTGCAGCCAGCCCCGCTTGAGCATCTCCTCCGTGGGGTCTTTATCGAAATGGAACTGCCTCTGTTCACTCTCGAAGAGCAGTTCCCAGTGCTCACTTTTACCTTTCCACCTGACAGCGTCCCTTTTGTCCTCTAATAATCGTATCAACCTGTCAGGAATCCGTTTATCTAACATGGATTCGTCAACGTCCAGCAACAGCTCTAACCGCCCTTCCTCCTGCTTTATCTCACGGACAAACGGCAATTTCCGTATCTTCAATCCTTCCTCAGCTTCCCAGTCCAGAGCGATCTTGTAATCCTCTATCTCAACACCGCGTATCCCGATACGATGCTTACCCAATAATTTACCAAGTTCCTTTTTTAATCGAAGCAGCGCATCATGCGCCCGTACAAATCGGTCAGAAACTATCTTCAGCTCAATTTTATCCTCTGCAACGTTCCACCCCGCAATCTCCGCACCACAACCTGGCGGTGCACCTCTCTTTAATAAGTCCGCGTTACAATACGTCACAAATTCGGTTATTTCGGATGGACTGGCGGCTCCGCTGAGGCTGCTACTGCATTTCAGAACGGCTTTGAGCTCGAATTCCATAGTCGTTGGCTTCTCACTCTGGTTTGTCACGTTCACCCACCGCCAGTTCTACTATATCTTGTGCAATCTTTGCGTTCATCAAATAATCGTCCACGCTTGCTATGAGCGACCCCATTTTATCGGCTTCAAAATAGGTTACTGCGCTTTTCGCCGTTACCACCGTTCTCATCGTATCCATATTATCGCGCATCAACGCAATCGCGGCTAAATCAGCATTCTCGCCGCGTATCTCGATTTTCGCTTTTATCTTCATTTTGAGGTTACGCTAAACTAAATTTAAATGTGATTGCCGCTTATAAAAAATTAGCTAAAATGTTCGATTATATCGTGGTGGTTGTTACTGACGATTTCGACGCACGGAAGTTGGCGTGCTCATCGCTTGTGCTCCTCGATTCGATTTTTGTGTCGGTTTCTGAAAGTGCCTGGAATGGTGCTGCGGGCAACGGGCTCGGTACACTCTTCGCCATAGAAAATGCGAGTAAGGCGTTAGGGAAAGACCTTGTGGACAAAGTGAAGCGAGGGAAAAGCGTTCTTATCGTGCACACCGCCGGCGAGGGCACCAGAAACCTCCTCACGAGGACAGTTAAGAATAAATCGTTTATAGAGGTTCCTAACTTCACGTTATTGGAGGGCGTAATAAAACAGTTTCAGGATTTTGCGATTCCGGCACGCATTCTGGTTACGTGGGGCGACCAGTTCTTGTTATTCGAGGACAGTGCAGATGAGATACGGAAATGTGTGCAGAATACGCACGTCATGCTCTTTGGCTTAAAAACGAAGCTCACCGAGGAGATTGCACGCACCTATGGAATTCAAATAGTCCGGTGCACGGACGAAGAGGGCTGCGAACTGCTCGAGTTCGAGGACACTCGTAGCTACGAAGTGGCAAAGATGCTGGTGCACAGGTGGAGCGGCGAAGTGATGGTGAATATGGGAATGTTCGCGATGAGCGGTGTTATGGCAGAATGCATGCTCGATGCGTTTAGCACTGAGCTTGTTGCGAGAACCGGGAAGTTCAACTCGGATGAGCTGTGGCAGACCTGGATTTCGGCTGAGTACGAGGCCAGTGAGTGGCTCCGCGAGCGTGCGGATCGGATAAAGAACGAGCTCACTCGTGCTGATTCACGAGTGCTGATAAAAAGCTTTCCGTTAAGTAATCGGACGGCATGGCTGGATTTTGGTACGAATAAGGGTTATTACGAAAGCGTAATGAAGATTTTGGGTGAGGACGATGTCGGGCAGAGACTGCGAGCATTTTTAGGTTTAGGTGTTAATGCTGCTTCGGTTAACACCGGCTGTGACGTTTTAAGTTCGGTATACGAGCATGCGGAGTTTGAGGAAGGAGAGGTAAAGAACAGTGTTATCGCCAATTCAACAGCGAAATACGCACAATTAGAGCAGGCGTGCGTGCTCAACTCCACATTGAACGGGATAAATGGGAAGCGGTGCGTGGTTTACAACGTGGTTGACCATGCAGAGATTGACGTTGAGGATTGCTTTGTGGTGGACGTGTTCCATCCGATAAAAGGTAAAATAAGGCTTAAGATACGGATTGGCGATGAGAAGGGTGCTAAAGAGAACTGGTGGGATTCGTGCCTGCCGGAGAACGAGTTCTCGCTGAGCGAAGTTGCGGAAATGCTGAGAGATGTATCGGACGATGAGAAGGAGGATACAAAGAAGAGGTTCGAGTATGTCGCTAAGACGATGATTTCGGGTGATGAGCAGTTGAAGAGGCTTGTTGAACGACCTTTCAAGATAAAGCCATTTGTTGAGAACAAGCCGTGGGGGTACGAGTTTTGGTGTGCATCGCCACGGAATTACGCAGAACTGGAATTGGAGTTGGAGCACGAACTGACTCTTGATGACCTGACGTTGCTGTTTCCCGAACAGATTTTAGGTGCAGTAACTTCCGCGAGTAAGAAGTTCCCGCTGATCGCCAAGATAATCAAGGCAGACGAGAATCTCTCTGTGCAGGTGCATCCGGACGATGCGTATGCGAACTCAATGGGGGATGCTTTTGGTAAAGAGGAGGCATGGCACGTCCTCGAGGCAGCACGGGATGCGAAGATTTATCTCGGGTTTGTGGATGTTATGCGTATAGGAGATATTCAAGAAGCGGTTAACAGTGATACGTTTCTTGCTCAGTTGCATGCGTTTGATGCACACGTTGGTGATACGTACCATATTCCTGCTGGCGTCATTCACGCGTTAGGTGCAGGGACAAAGGTATATGAGGTCAGCACGGCATCAGAACGAACATTCAGGATATACGATTATAACAGGGGCAGAGAATTACATCTGAAGGATGCCATGAACGTATTGAGGTTAGATGCTTATGGTAGAGATTTGAAGAAAGAACCCGAGATTGTGCGTAAAGAGCGCGGCTTCGAGGAATACCTGCTTTTACGTGGGGGGCATTTTCAATTAAAGCGTATTAAGATTTATGGCAATGTGAAAATAAGTACGGAAGGAAGACCGTGGGTGGTTACATGTGTGCAGGGGCGGGTTACGCTAAAGTCAAAAGCGAACGTGACGGAATTAGCTCCATTGGATGCAGTGGTAGTGCCGGCGTGTGTTGAGGAATTCGAGATGTGTGGTGATGGAGAGGTTGTGTGTGCGAACTTTATAAAAGTCTAAAGTTATGTTGTTTAACAGCAGATAAAGACAAATTTAGAGAAACGCTCTTAGGATAAAAGCATAAAAATAAAAGAGAAAATGGTGGGAGCGAAAATGAAGAACTTTATTGATGCGGAATTAGCGAGCCGAAGACTCTTGAAGCCAGAAGAAGTAAGGGTGGTGAAGAAAGAGGTTTGGGTTGACACTGGCGCTACAATGCTGACACTGCCGGAGGAAGTTGTGGAAGAATTAGGGCTCACCAAAGGTAGATTCATTACCGCCAGTTACGCGGATGGAACGAAAAAGAGGCGACAGATCGCGAGAGGAATTAATATTGAGGTTATGGGCAGAGAGGCACTGGTGGAATGTGTGGTTGAAGCGCCTGGAACACGAATTCTGCTGGGTCAGATACCTTTAGAAGCAATGGATTTGATCGTTGATCCAAAGGCCGGGAAATTGATGCCGCGTCCGGAATCGCCTGATATGCCATTGATTGATGTTTTGAGGTTGGATGTTTAGGATGCGATGCGCTGAGAGGGCCAAAAGCAAAAGAAGATTAATATAGTTGGCAATAGATATTTAAAGTGAAATGATAAAACAGCAATTTAACGAGGTGATAAAACGAATATCTCGTAAAATTGAAATCAATGAGATTCCAAGAGAGATCCGAATTATTTATAGAACCCACTTTAATGAGCCAAAGGAATTAGCAAAAGGCATTTTCAGATATACTAGTTTTTCGCTCAAGGAAGAACGCAATACATACCTAGCGTTCGGCCGTTATTTTGACCAAAATCCAAATTTATTTGAATTAGGAGAATTAGAAGACGTGATTGAGATTTTAACCTCTAATCAAAATTATTATCGGAAAATCAGAGAATATGAAACGGTGGAAGAAAAAATTGGTGAAAAAATAAAGAGATTTATCATTCACGTATTTCAAAAAGAACAAAGGATTGTTTTTGAAGAGGATGAATTACAAAAATATGTAAATGAATTAGAAGCCTATTTTAGAGGAGATGAAGTAATTATTACTTCAAAACATCCACTAGACGGATTTTACTCTAATGCAGAGCGAATAGAATTAGAAAAGGGACTTTTCATACAACGAGTACCTTTGAACGAACGAGAAGAGTTTTATTCACGTATTTCTTTTGATCTTGGTTTTAATAAAAGCCACATATTAGGGAACGAAGATTGGCTTATTAATGAATATGTCTTAAAAGAGGGAGCAATTAACGAATACGCCTATTTTATCGAAAAAGAGTTTTTGAAGTTTTTACGAATTTTTAAGAGTGGTAGAGTAGGAATGCATTATTATCAATTGGAATCAAACTATTGGAATCCTGATCTACTCGTTGGTGGGGTCTCTGGTCATGCCGATACATTTGTAGTTGGTCATGGGGACTATATAATGCAGGGAGATGAAATAGAGCAATTTACTGATTTATGGAGAAAATATCGAGAAATTGATTTTTCAAAAGACAAAGCACTAAATATCGCAATAAAACGATTCAATGATTCTTTTACTCGAAGAGAAGTTGAGGATAGAATAATTGATTTAATGATAGCATTTGAAGCGATGTTTTTGAAAGAGAGTGAGAAAATGGAATTAACATTTAAATTATCCCTTAGAACAGCCATATTTTTAGAAGATGTGGATGCAGAGAGGGAAAATTTGTTTGAATTTATGAAAAAGGCGTATGATACTAGGAGCGATATAGTCCACGGAGTCAAAACTAAAGATAAAATAAAAGTTAAAAGAAGCATTAACGCCGGGGAATATGATGAATACACTCTTAATGAATTCGTTAACAAGCTAGAAGATATTTTTAGGGAATGTTTGCTCAAATATATTCAAGAATATCGTGAATACCAAATAAACAAGCTAATTGATTTAATAGACAAAAATATCCTTAAATAATGCTTGGGGTATTCAAGATATGATGAAATCAAATTTAAGTCAAATACATATCAAACAGATGCCTCGGAAAGGGGGTTTTGCCTGAGTGATAAAAAATGATAATAGACAAAACAACCTATCGTGCGAACGACATCAGGGGCATAGCAGACTCCCAGCTTACTGACGATTTCTGTCGGTTAACCGGTTTGGCGTACGTCGAGCTGCTGCGGAAGTACCGTAAAAAAGACCCTCGCGAACTCACGGTAGTCTTGGGAAAGGACGTTAGGAATAGCGGGCTGCGCATGAAGACCGCATTTGCCGATGCGCTACTGAGCAAAGGTGTCCACGTCATTGACATTGCACCCCAGGAGAAGATAAGCTCCACACCACTGATGTATTTCGCCACATGGCTCTTCGATGCGGACGGCGGTGTGGAAGTAACCGGCAGCCACCTTGACAAGGAGTGGAACGGTTTCAAACTCTGTGTTGGCTCTGAAAGCACCACGGAAAGTCATATACGTGCGATGTTAAAAACCGCACAGAAGCTCGAAGCCGCTTTTGAAGCTGGTTCTCTACGCTTTACTACTACGGATAAAGGCGAACTTGAAGAGGCAGACGTTCTGAGTGATTATCACGCTATGATCGCGGCGAACGTTGTTCTTAGAAAGAGATGGGAAGACTTAGCGTTACAAGCGCTTTCTGGACACGTTACGTTAAAAGACGCACTTGCCACCGCACGACAGGAGCTTGACCGTTTACCTGCGGGAAAACGAAAGCCGCTAATCGGCTTAAAAATCGTCTACGATGCGGGCAACGGCACGACAGGCATAATCGCACCTCCGATATTCCGCGAGTTAGGTGCAGACGTGATCGAGCTTTACAGCGAGCCAGACGGCAATTTCCCGCATCATCTGCCCGATCCCACAATACCGGGATTCTTAAAAGATCTGTATGCTGAAGTGGTTCGTACCAATGCGCACATCGGTTTGTCCTCGGACTGTGACGGCGACCGAGCAGGAGCAGTATCGCCAAGCGGGAGGATGATAATCGGCGAGCAAATCATGGCACTGCTCTGCAAGCACATTTTAAAAGAGCATCCCCGCGGAACCATCGTGTTCGACACCAAATGCTCCGATGCGATACGGGAGATAATCACCGAGAATGGCGGTGTCCCCATAGAGTGTAAGACAGGATTCTCGTTCATCAAGGCGAAGATGGATGCGGTTGGTGCGGTGGCCGGTGGCGAGATGTCAGGGCACGTGTATTTCGCAAAGAACAATCGTGCAGACGATGCGGTATTCGCATTCTCGGAGCTTTTACTGCTCATCGCCGAGGAGTTACGTTCCGGAAAAGATGCGAAAGTAGTTGACGGGCTGCTTGCGGACTTTTTGAAACGATACGTGAACACGCCGGAGATAAGGATTCCGGTGGTGAGCGATGCTGAGAAGGAGCAAGTTAGCGATGTCGTGGAGAACTATTACCGGGAGCTTGCCGCAGATAGCCCGAAGCGCTATAAAAGACGGGTTGATGAAAATGGGAATGACATAGACGGTGTGAAGATAGAATTTGTGGATGAGAACGGTTGGGCGCTGATACGCCGTTCAAACACATCACCGGTGATCATTCTGAGGATGGAGGCGCGTACGGAAGACGGCTTGAGAAAGATTGAAGAGCAGGTGATAAAGAAGTTCCTGGAATTCGAGACCAAGACCGTGGATCTCAACGCAGATGAGTATGTTCAAGGGATAATGAATAGAGTGAAGAGATAAAAAGTAACCAACATGGAAATAGAGAAGACGCAGGATTATATTGCCGTGCACGGCGATTTTAACGTGCTGAGTTCCGCAGTCTATAACGGCGGTTTCATCAGGGCGAAAACGATACTGAATGTGACTGTAAGCAAGAACTTTAACGGAAATGCTTTTGAAACATTCGATTCTATTGCGGAGAAAAGAGGGTTAGAAAGAGACGAACTCGTTGGATTAATGACCGCCGTTGAGATGAAGAATGCGCGGATCATAGAGAAAGAGGAGCTAACTGCGATTATAACTGCGGGCATCGAAAAGCCACCGACTCAATCGAGTTCGACCGTGAACATAATTCTGTTGATACCTAAGAACCTGTCGCAATCCGCAATGGCGAATGCGATAATCGTAGCAACGGAAGCGAAAACAGCCGCGTTCTTCGACCTTGACGTGCGTTATCAAAACGGGGAGTTATTCTCAGGTGACGCTACGGATTCTGTGGTTGTCGCATGCTACGGGCATGAAACCGATAGGGAGGAGCCATTTGCAGGTAGAGCAACAGAATTGGGGAGGACAATCTACGAAATTGTAAGAGAAGGCGTGAAAGACGCTCTTTTTTATCATAATAATAAGTTGAGCATGGATAGACCGATACTTACAAGGTTGGAGGAGCGAGGGATATTTGTTGAGGATATGGTATCAACGGCTTTGGAACTCTACGTGCCGGTGGAAGGCGAGAACGAAGATAGAGAATCGCTAAAAGCGCGAGTAGAAGAAGCGATCAGGAAGGAATGTTCGGATGAGAAGGTGGCATTGCTGCTGGCAGCGGCACTGCATGCAGAGGAAGAAGAGATACGAACAGGGCGAGCGGGTGAAGCGGGCGAAGAAGATGCAGCCTGTATTGTCGCTGACGAGCTTATCGGGATAGACATAGCGGAATATATCGGCGGTAAGAAAGCACTTTTTAATTTCATTTATTACGATATGAGGAAGCCCGGGATATTAGGGCGATTGGGTGTTTTTATGGATGATGCTATTGGTGGACTCATTGCGGGCTGCATGAGTAAGCTGTTGGGTTAGGTTAGATATGAACGCAGTATACGGCTGGAGAAATAAGATACTTCGGATAGACCTTTCAAAAGGCAAGGTAGATAGCTTTGCCCCGGAAGCGTCTTTACTCAAGGGGTACATTGGTGGTCGTGGGCTCGGAGCGAAATTAGTCTACGATGCGGGGCGAGTTGATGCGTTTGCACCCGCGAACCTGCTTGTATTTGCTGCCGGTCCGTTAACAGGCACCACTACGCCAGCCTCGGGCAGAGTATCTCTGTCCACGAAATCGCCCTTGACAGGAACGATATTCGATTCTAACTGCGGTGGTTCTTTTGGTCCGGAACTGAAAAAGGCAGGCTACGATGCGATATTTATTGACGGTAAATCGCCGGAGCCCGTGTTTATTGAAATAGAAGATGACCGGGTAGAGCTAAAATCCGCGGGGGTGCTGTGGGGTAAGAACGTAAAAGAGACCACGAGTCTGCTCAAAGATAAAGGCCGCGTAGCTTGTATCGGCATAGCGGGCGAGAAACAGGTGCTTTTAGCTTCGATCATCTCGGATGCGGTTCATGCGTTTGGTCGCGGTGGCGTAGGAGCGGTAATGGGCTCGAAGAATCTGAAGGCGGTTACGGTAAAGGGCACGGGAAGCGTGGACGTCTATGACCGAGCGGAATTCGCAAAGCAGAAGAAGTCAATTAACCGGCTCTTAATTGCCAGTCCGGCAATTAGTAAAGGGCTGTCGGTTTTCGGAACGCCGTTTTTAGTAAAGATAACGAGCTGGATGAAAATTTTACCGGTATCGAATTTCCGGCGGGTAGAACCAGACTTCGACTTTGACCTGAGCCCTTTTTTTGCAAAGAGCATAACCGAGGAATATTCTACAATGAGAAAAGCGTGCTATTCCTGTCCTATCGCATGTAAGCGCGCGGACAGAGATGGTAATGAACTGCCGGAATACGAGACAATTGGTCTGATGAGTGCGAATATCCAAAATCCCGATTACAACGCGGTTGTTGAAGCAAACCGGCTCTGTAATGATTATGGATTGGATACGATCTCAGTTGCCGGAGTTCTGGGTTGCTACTCGGAGATCAGAGACGAAGGTATCGCTCCCGCAGAGCTTTTACGGTTGACGGAAAAGATCGGTGAGAAGGATGGCATTGGCGAACGGCTTGGTAGGGGCTCGAAAGACTTTGCAGCGTCCGAAGGCTGCTCGGAGACGGCGATGCAGGTAAAAGGGCTTGAACTCCCTTCGTACGACCCGCGTGGTGTAAAAGGATTGGGGTTCAGTTATGCCACGTCCAATCGCGGAGGATGTCATACACGAGCGTACCTCGTCGCACCGGAGATACTGAGGAAGCCAAAGGCGATTGATCCTTACACGCTTGCGGGCAAGGCAGGACACACAAAGCTGTTCCAGGATAGATTTGCCGCGGTTGATTCCTTAGTGGTATGTAAATTCGCGTTTTTTGGCGCGGGTGAGGAGGAGTATGCGAACATATTGAGTGCGGTAACGGGTGTGGATTACACATCCGAGGATTTAATGCGCGTTGGCGAGCGGATATGGAATGTGGAACGACAGTATAATTTAAGGGAAGGGTTTTCTAAAGACGATGACACTCTTCCAGAAAGATTCTTTGAGGATGAGGTGAATGGAAGAGTAATAGACAGGGAAGAGTTTTTAAAGACGCTTGACGAATATTATCGTATGCGTGGTTGGGATGAGAACGGCGTGCCAACAAAACGCACAATGAAACGGCTGGGGATATAAGATAAGGCTGACTTTCAAGGGAAACACTGCAAATAACAAATAGCCGAAGATCTTTTTAGAATTAGAAGAAATGAAAAATAAAACTCTGACTACACCTCCGCTTTATCCGCTCTGCCTTCTCTCATAAAAATTCACATCCTAATCCTCAGAGGAGATATGCAGGTAGTCGTCTCCAACTTTCCTTCTCAAGAATCAGTGTTTATCTCTTTTGGTTAGTCTTTTTGAATTAACCTAATAATATGAGCAATAATGTCCAAATATTCCGTGGATTATAATGGCATACTAATATTCCGATAAGGAAAAGAATAAGAAGAATTACAGGTGCCCAATTCTGAATCCCATGACCTCTGCCAGTTACAGACTTCCATTTAAATGTACCCAAAATTTCAAGTAAGTAGTCAATTGGGGGCTTTTCTTTCTTTTTTTCTTTTAGTTTATTCTTAAAGTCCTTTAAATCATAATTTTTAATTTCACCCAGACAAAAACGGCGTTGTACACCTAATTCTTTTGCTAAGTTTCTTTTATATTTTCTCTTAAGATGTCTGAAGTAATAATCTGCCTGAATTTCCATACCATTTTCTTTTTCTAATTCAAGCATTCTTCGGTACATTCCGACAATGTTATGATCAATCTGATAGACAGATAATCTCCAATAGATTACAATCGCTGTAAGAAGAGCCCATCCAAACAAAAGAAAATGGAATTCCCGTAGTTGGGTTACAAAAAATGTTATTATGGCTGCACACAATGGAATCATTATTTGATTCCATGTCATAATAGCACGAGACCATAATTGTCTCAATTTTTGTATCTCTTCGTATTCATCTACCATTTTTCTCCGACCATTACTCCAAGTCCCAACCTTGATTTGATGTGTAGTGGGGTGGTATCTTTTTCCCTTATCCTATTGATTTTTCACTATCTACGGTACCGCCTCCAATGAGTTTCAATATAATTCTGTAATTGACGTCCATCTAACTTTCGCGTGGTATTCTCAGCACGTATATAAAACTCTTGGGTTGAATTTGATTCTAGATAAGCGGGTATTGGGGATTTATCAACTAAAATTATGGCAATTGTGTAACCTTTTCTTAAAAAGGATGTCGTTATATAAACACTTTGTTCAGAACCAATATATGCCTCAATAAGATTCATAATATGTTGCACATATCCATCAACATCTTTACGTTTTAATGTTGAAATATCTTTTTCTATTCCTATAATCTTCTTCTCATCATTTACACCAATTATAACTTTACCTCCATTTGTATTTAAAAATGCAACAATGGTTTTTAATACAGGTTTTTCTAATTCCTTATTGATTTTTCCTTGCTTATGATCCCAACGTATAGAAGATTTAAATTCAGTGTTATTGTCTTCACCTCTATCTATTATAGCAGATATTTCTTCTGAACGAATTCTTTTCTTAGAGGTTGCAAGGTTTGAAGGTTTTAAACCTCTTAATAAACCTTCATAAGAAGTAAGGACTTGTCGCACAAATTCATTCATTTGGTTTGTATCCCAATATCTCACAACCTCGGGGTTATCTCTAACATCTAAAAATCTCTCTTTTATTGATAGTAATTCTGATCTATATGGGTTTACTTTATTAAATTCTTTATAAATCTCTCCTACGCAAGTAATTAATTCGTTTCCCGCTTCTTCAAAAGTCTTCTCGTTATCAAGACGCGAAGATAGCTCTTTTGGGATAGCTCCTTCCTCGATAGCGATTATTGTGAGCATTAATTGTTTTAAACATTTCCATCCTGAATTAATTAACTTAATTCTATCCCTTTCTAAGTCATCGGTTGAGCTTATTAACATATATTCTTCCCAACTACTATCAAATGCATTTGAAGCGGACTCCATATCCATAATGGCATCTCGATATTTGTCAACATAATCTTCTACATCGGTTGTTGACATAGTAAATGGATTTTCGGAGTATGCAGTTAATAATATCTCTTTTTTAATCTTTGTATCTCTATGCCATTGTGTTAGCATGTCCCTTACTTGCGAATTCAACGCCCATTTACCAGATTCATTTTTATGAGAAACCTTCCCCCATGCCTTTTGTATTGACTTTATCTCAGATTCATCGATAATACTTTTTTCATGGATCTTAACTAATTTCTCAATTCCTGTTCCATAATCAAAGCCTCTTTTCTGAAGAACGTCAAAATAACGCCACATTTGATTGATTCCCCAACATACTTTTGGTGATTTAGAGGCGCTCTCTCTTAATTTTTCAAGGGCCCCTGCAAATAATTTTGAGCCCACCACTCTTTGAAATGTAGGAATGTCAATAGGTAATTCATTTTCGTCGACTTCACTTATTACCTTTTCCAAAAACTGAAAAACTGAACGAGAATTCCCCCTAGATGCTACTCGAAGAACAGGTAAAAGTTCCTTTTCAATTATATCATCAATCACATAACCTTGGGCAACTGCTCTACTTTCTATTAACTCTCTAATCTCATCATCGGATAATGGTTCAAGAGTTATACTATTTGAAAAATTCATATAACTTAAATCCTCTTGTTTTAAAAAATTATTCCATTCTGGAGCACATGAAATAACAATAACGACTTTTTTTGATAGAGCTTTTAATGCTGGATCTGCGGTCTGGAAGAAATTTTTTACAAAAATCAAATCGTCTTTACTTTGATAAAGCCTATCAAGATTATCTATAAAAAGGAAAAAAGGACCTTTTTCTTGTGTATTTAAAATGTCTATTATATTACTTATATCATCCTTCCTACCATCAGATATAACCCCAGCAATTTTCTTTAAAATGAAAGTTACTCGCTCATTATATTCTAACTCTAACAATTGAGGAATGTATAAACCAATATCAAATAGTCTACTACAGTCATATCCTAATTTATTATTAACATAATCCCGAGAATAATCTAAACAAGTAGATTTTCCAATTCCTCTTGTACCAACAATCAAAATAATATTGCCCTTTTCTCTCTCAATGTTTATATCCAATCTCTGTCGTACTCTCTGAAAACCCGAGATTTCAACAATTTGTTCCGCTTTCGGTGGACCTTGACTAATAAAAAAATCACCGCTTATTCTCTTCATATCCCACATGCCTCCCTTAAAGTTACATACCTCGTACTTAAATACTAAATTACTATGCATGAAGATATAAAAGCTTTTTGTTTTCTGATTTTTTTATGAAACAAGATCGTAAAGGTGCCTATTCCAAATCTTTTCGCTTCTTCTAATTTCTCTAATATTTAAGGATACTCATTTCTAAACTTCTTTAAGAAATAAAAGACATAAAAAAGATGAGCTAAAAAAGAATGAAATTCAAAACAGGTCTTTTTGATATGGATGGCACCTTAATTGATTCATCAAAAGCGATTTTGAGTTCAGTTAAGGAAGCAGCAAGAATAACCGGTTTGAGAATTCCAACAGATAAAGAGATAAAGGAAATAATTCATCTGCCAAGTCAGATTTCTTTCAGGGTTTTATACCCGGATAAAGACCCGGCTGAGTTCGATTCGGTCTTCCTCAGCCTTATTCGGCGTAAATTTAGAGAGATGACAAAAGAACTTCCAAAAGCAAAAATGCTGGAAAGTTCAACACTGCTATATTACTCTTATTCGCTATTTCCCTCGCTTTATTATCGCTTATAAAAAATCCGTGTCACAGATTATAATCATAATTCTCTTACCTGCTTCGCCTTGCAAGTTCGACTGCCTTCTTCGCCATGCTTTCCATCTCCTCCGAACTCACGTTCACTCTTCGCCTAATACCCCGTTTATGCAAAACCTCTTTCATCTCCTCGATATTTAAGGACGCAATTTCACAGGCGTTACCCAACGAAATCTCTTCTTTTTTATACAATTCACAAGCGATGGATACTCTTAAGTCCTTTCTTGCAGCCAGAAGTGTGTTGATTGCTTCTTTGATGAACTCTTTTTCGTCCCTGTAAAATCCCGTACTCGGGATGACGCTTATTTCTTTCTTCACCAGGTCTTCGGATACATCAAACATCTTATCACTCCTCTATTCTTTTTTAAATAATGTCTTGTATAAATAAATTTGAATAAGTAAGTTTATAAGGTATTTGTAACAAAAATGAAGACGTATGTTTTTAAAGTGATGGTTGAACCAGATGAAGATCGGCGGCATGCCTACTGCCCAATCCTTGATAAAAAATAAAAGAAGAATGCAAGAACTGATAAAGTACGGGAAGAAGATAGTTGAGGCGGGACTTGCGCATTCGCATTTCGGGAACGTCAGCAAGCGAGTGGGCGACCAGATGCTGATCAGCACGACGGGGAGTATGCTTGACGAGCTTGAAGGGCAGATTGTTACGGTTCCCGTAGATACGGCATCGCCCGACGAGCTTGACGTGATCGCGTCAACAGAAGTAAACGTCCACCGTGCGATTTACAAGGCGACCTCTGCGCTTGCCATTCTGCACGGGCATTCGAAATACGCGGTGACGATGTCAATGCTGCTGTACGAGCCGGGCGAGCAGATGCTGATTGTGCCGGAAGATGCGGAAAGCGTTTACGTGCTACACGAAATACCGGTGGTGCGTGGCGGTGTCGGCTCGGCCGAATTGGCACGGAATGCTGCCAATGCGCTCCGTGACCACAAAGGAATTATCGTTCAGGGTCACGGCACGTTTGCTCGTGGTGCAACGGTAGATGAAGCTTATGTGATCCTCAGTTCGGTTGAACATGCCTGCACGGTAAAATATTTAGTGGATAGTGCGAAGAAAAGAATCAACGTTTAGGGGGGATTTTGCAGGATTGAGCAGTATGCAAACGAACGAACTAACGCTTTCAGGAATAGTAGTAGAAGGCGATGATTTTGAAACGAAGCACGGATACGTCGTAATTGAAAACGGGGAGATAAAAGAGATTGGCGAGGGAAAAAGAAAGATAGAAGCAGCGATAGAAGGCATCATCATACCTGCATTCGTCAATGCGCATACGCATATCGGTGATTCAGTAGTAAAAGAGCCAGATTTCATGCCGCTTGAGAAGTTGGTGGGACCGGGCGGGTTTAAGCACAGGATATTAGCGAAGACTCCTTACGAAACGCTTGTTTCCGCGATGAGCGATACTATTGAGGACATGCTTGCTACGGGGACACAGATGTTTGCAGACTTTAGAGAAGGTGGTGTTTGGGGTGCGAAAGCGTTGAAGGCTGCTTTGTGTTTATCAAAAGGGAACGAGCGGTTACACGCGAAGATATTTGGCCGACCTGCTGGTAGGACTGGGACTGAAACTGGAACTGAAGATGCGAACGAACTTTTTGATGCGGTAGATGGAATAGGCATGAGCAGTGTCGCAGACCATCCAATAGAAGAAGTGAAATTGTTAGCGGAAGAGGCGAAGCGAAGGAATAAGATGTTTGCACTGCACGCAGGTGAACGGAACACTGAAGACATAACCGGTGCGATAGAACTAAAGCCTGATTTCATCGTGCATCTTCTAAACGCATCGCCGCAGGACTTTAAGAAAATGCATGATAAGAACATAGCTGCTGCTGTCTGCATTCGGTCCAACCTAACAACCGGTTTGGGATTGCCGCCGTTACGGCAGATGCTCGACGCGGGATTAACCGTCGGTGTCGGTACGGATAACGTAATGCTCAATTCGCCGGATATGTTTTCCGAAATGGAATTCATCTCGAATATCTTTCACCTCGAAGCAAGCGAGGTACTGAAGATGTGCACGCTTAATTCCGCAAGGGTGCTGAAGGAATCAGAATCGGTGGGTTCAATAGAAAAAGGTAAAAAGGCGAATTTAGTGGTGATAAGAACCGACACACTAAATATGAGAAACGTGTGGAATCCAATAAAAGCAGTGGTGAGAAGAGCGACACGTAACGACATCGCGGCAGTGATATACGAAGGTAAGGTTGTAAGTTGTTGACGGACTAATGACAAATTATGATGTGATAGTAATTGGAGCAGGCCCTGCGGGTGCAACAGCAGCGGCGATATTAGCCGAGAGCGATATTAACGCCTTATTAATAGAGAGGGAGAAACTTCCAAGGCCGAAGATTTGTGGTGGAGCAGTGTCTAAAAGAGCTTTATCGCTCTTAGAGGCGGCAAATATAATACTACCTGAACTAAAGACGTTCAAAAAATGCCAGTCTATGCAACTTGGCACTTTTGATTTCGAGTCAATTGAACATTTAGCAACTATAAAATTTGAGAATGAAGCAGCATATCTTACGGACAGAGCTGAGTTTGATTATGCCCTTGTCCAGAACGCGATTACAAAAGGTGTGGAATTAAAGCAGAATTTAATGGTTACGAATATCAAAAAAGAGAACTCACAATTCATAATAATCGGGGATGATTTTCGTGCTAAAGCAAAATATCTTTTATGTGCAGACGGAGTGAATGGTACATCTGCGATATTACTTGGTTTTAGAGATAAGTGGAATGATGACGAAGTAGGATTATGTATTGAATCAAGTATAACGGACTACGAGCCGCCACCATCACCACTCAATTTTTATTTTGGCGGTGTCAAATGGGGGTACGCGTGGTTTTTTGATAAGGGTGATCATGCTTCAATTGGTGCGGGTACGGTACTTAAAGACGCATCTAATTTAAGACGACTATTTAACTCATTTGTGAAACATTCTGGATATATAAACACAAGCTCAACGGAGAATTTAAAATTAAACGCCTGGCGGATACCAGCAACAGGCGGAATTTCAGGAAATTTTGCAAAGGGGAACGCACTTTTACTTGGAGATGCTGCCGGGCTGGTTGACCCTTTTTTAGGCGAAGGGGTCTCTTATGCAATCCAAAGCGGTAAAATCGCAGCGGAATGTATCATTAATAATAATAGCGATGATTACCGTAAAAAGATAGAGGAAGAGATAACAAGCAACTTAAAGTATGCAAAAATTCTGGTGAAGATAGTTAAACTTAACCCAAAAAGATTTATTAAACTTCTGGCTAATGACAATGCAATAGCAATGGATTATGTTAAAATAGTTTTAGGGGATTCAACATATCGTCAATTTTTAAAAAATACTTTTAAAAAGATGGTGATTTGACTGTGTCAAGCGGAATATAGGGGAATCGGGAGGTTCAATAGAAGAAGGTAAAAAAGCGAATGCGGTAGTGATAAGAACTGGCACACCAAATATAAGAAACGTGCGGAACCTAATACAGGGGATAGTGCGAAGAGCAACACGGAATGATATTGGGGTGGTGATATACGAAGGGGAAGTTGTGATTTAGATCGTGCGGAA
>JAUWPM010000021.1 GCA_030611585.1 Methanosarcinales archaeon
TACTATCCACCAGATCTATGCTCTTTTTCCACGCATCCAGATCCTTGTGACTCCTCATCCTTTCGGGTACCCCTCATTTTTCACTTATTACCCCTGCGCCCTGCGGGCGGTAATATGTGATCTGTAATCTGTGACATGTCATTCAGAGCTTTTACACCAAATGCTTCTATCTCTTCTTTGCTCAGTAACGGATCGTACCCATAAACGTCAACGCCAAATTCTTCATGCGTTGGATCATTCATCCAAGCATCTCTATCAATTTTTGTCCATCTATTTCATTTCTCGGATTTATAACTTCTAAATTCTCCTTTCTAAGTGCATCATCCAATATTTCTTTTACCTTTTCTATCTTCTCGATACGCCCATATCGAAGTTGCCTTATGCCCCTCTTCAGTTCTTCGCTTTTCGTTTTAGAAAGTCCTATTGCCGCTAAGAGCTTTATCGGATACATTTCCTCGGGGATTCCTGCATTTATTATACCTTCCATTTTCACCACCTCGCGTTCATTATTTATAGTCTTCTACATTATATAAATCTGCTTGGGAAATGGAAATTTTCATGTGACGTCCACCCATAAATGAAGCGACGGATTCAAATTCATCCTCAAATCCCCCTAAAATACTCACGGAAGAAATAGCCAAGACCTTCACCTTCGGAGATTCTTATTTCCTCATTCCTAAAAACTTCGTAGCCGTTATCTACTGATATTGATTCCGCTACGTGTTTCCCCAAACTGCAGGACTTCAATTCGTTCTTTAGTAAGCTGACCACATCGGTATAGTTCCGCTCTACTTCTACCACGTACCTGCCGTTCTCAATAAACAGGTCTTTTGGCTTATGCTTATTAGCGGCATATTTCACTTTAAACTGCTCCGAATGATGTTCTGACGTGACCGGCGGACCCACATGCTTCTTTATTCGCGGAAGCGTCCAAACGAGCAACTCAAATAGCAAGAACGCTTTGTCTCCTTCTACACATACGTCGCTCCCGTACACCTCAAACCCGTTTCGTTCTATCAGATTTTTAACGGACGTTTCTGCTTTTCGTAACTGCGGGAATAGCACGTCCTCTACCTCGTCCGGTGCCTCAAACACGACCATTACGAACTCTGTCCCTCGTTCCTTCACGAGGTTCATGAATTCCGCCTCGCTCATCGGTTCTTCCTTCCGCGGCAAAAAGAAGTTCATGCTGGGCTGCACTAAAAAATCCCGCGCTGCGTCTATTAATCGGCAAAAAGAATACTCCGATACCGCTGCCGCTACATTCCTGTTCGGGTCTACGGGGTCAATCACAATAAGCGGGTCTTTCCCCGCTCCTTTGTACGTGCCGTGACCTTCTAAATCTATTCGTTCACCGTATTGCCACCGGGATGCGTTCCTCAACAGCTCTGCGAACGAGGAATAATGCAGGATGAGCAATTCGCAGAGATAACCTGCGAAGCCTTTCCGCCGTTGCTCCGAGCCGTAAATACCCAAACACTTCATGAATTGCTTGAGCAGCAGCACCTCGTCCTCAAATCCCGGTATCCGCTCCACTACATATTCATTATGAAACGGCGTTCTGTCCACTGCGGATTTCAACAATGATGCCTCCTTTACCGAAAAACAAGGCACTAAGTCTGCTTCGTACTCTGTTCCTCCCTCGGCATCGTAAAAGTAAGCGTGAATATACGGATGCGAGGCATATCGTTCCTCATAGCTATCAGAAACGCTTTTTGCGAGTGCAAGTCCCTTCTCTTTTAAATCCTCTTCTGATAGGTCCACGGGAAACATGATGAATATGTCTATGTCTGCCTCGCCACGAACCCACGTATTTCGTGCGGTGGACCCTACGGATATAGCGTGGGCTTCTATACCCATCTCTAACGCCTTCCCGTTTATCTTAGCGATTATACGGTCTATTACGGCTTTTATTCTTCTTCTTTCTGTGTCATTGGGTCGTATTCGCTCTATGACCGCTTCACAGATCCGTTTCAGCTCTTCGTTCTCGTTCATCATTGTAAAAGAATATAGAAACCTTTTTTAGTTTAAAAAAGAGGAAGTAGAGTAGTTTAGTTTAATTAGTAAAATGGTGGAGGATAAAGAATGGGCGAAGAGGGTGTGATAGAGAAGATATCGGGTCCGTTAATTATTGCTGATAAGATGCGCGGATGCGAGATGTACGAAGTGATTAAAGTGGGCGAAGAGGGACTGCTGGGCGAGACGATCAGACTGGATGGTGCCCTTGCATACGTTCAGGTATATGAAGATACAACGGGTTTGAAGCCTGGTGAGCCGGTGGTAAGGACAAAAGCGCCCTTATCAGTTGAACTTGGCCCGGGAATTTTAAAGAATTTTTTTGATGGCATACAGAGACCTTTGGAAGATATAAAGCATAAGGTGGGAGATTATATAACGCGAGGGGTCCGGGTGGATGCACTGGACCGAACGAAGAAATGGGAGTTCACACCCACACCCGCTGTCGAGGAAGGCAAAGAGGTTGTTGGAGGGGACATTTTAGGCGAGGTCCCGGAGACTAAGGTAATAAAGCATAAGATTCTTGTCCCGCCGGGGATAAGCGGTAAAATTTTAGAGTTAAAAGAGGGCAAATTCACCGTTGACGACTGCGTAGCGAGGATACAAATCGGTGGTGAAGACGTGGAATTGAAGATGATGCAGAAATGGCCGGTGCGAAAAGGAAGACCGTATAAGGCTAAATTGGACCCGGAAGTGCCTTTATTGACCGGGCAGCGTATAAATGACACCTTCTTCCCGATAGCGAAAGGCGGCACGGGTGCTATTCCAGGTGGGTTCGGGACGGGAAAGACGGTAATGCAACACCAATTAGCACGATGGTCGGATGCACAGGTTATCGTGTATATAGGGTGTGGAGAGCGTGGGAACGAGATGACCGAGGTGCTGGAAGATTTCCCTAAACTGGTTGATCCTTACAGCGGCGAGAAGTTGATGGAGCGGTCAACGCTAATTGCAAACACCTCAAATATGCCTGTTGCAGCACGAGAAGCGTCTATTTATACCGGAATCACACTCGCGGAGTATTATCGTGATATGGGCTATGACACGGCGATCCAGGCGGATTCGACGTCTCGATGGGCAGAAGCACTGCGAGAAATATCCGGTAGATTAGAAGAGATGCCGGGTGAAGAAGGGTATCCTGCGTATTTAGCCTCGCGATTGGCAGATTTCTATGAGCGTGCGGGGAGGGTGAAAACGTTATGCTCGGATTCCGAGGATAGAATAGGCTCGGTTACCGTAGTGGGAGCGGTGTCGCCGCCCGGAGGTGATTTTTCGGAACCCGTAACGCAGAATACGTTGCGTGTGGTAGGCGTTTTCTGGGCTCTTGATTCAACCTTAGCGGATAGGAGGCATTTCCCGGCTATAAGCTGGCTCCGTAGCTATTCCCTGTATTTGGGCGATCTCAGAGAATGGTTTAATAAGCCTTCCTCTCCCGATTTCACGGAACAGCAGGAGGAGATGATGGCACTATTGCAAAAGGAGTCGGAACTGCAAGAGATTGTGCAGCTTGTAGGTGCGGATGCGCTTCCACCACGTGAAAGAGGGACCCTGGAAGTTGCTCGTATGATACGGGAGGATTTCTTGCAGCAAAACGCATACCATGAGATTGACTCTTTCTGCTCTTTGGAGAAACAGTACCTGATGGCAAGAATCATTCTACAATGGTACAACCACGCAAACGAGCTGATAGAGCGAGGTATAGGGATGGAGAAGATAGATGTGATGAAGATAAAGGGCACCATAGCGAGGATGAAATATGTGCCGAGTGACGAGTTCAAAGCGAAATACGAGGAGATAATGAGAGCTATGAAGGACGAATTTGAAGCTGTAAAGAAGAGGGAGGAATAAAATGGCGGTAGATACTTCTGCACGTGAATACACAACGATAAGGGAAGCGGCGGGTCCGTTGATTGTGGTAGAAAATATAGAGGGTGTCGCGTATGGCGAAGTAGTGAAGATAGTTACGCCGGACGGAGAAGAGAAGAACGGGCAGGTGTTAGAAGTGAGTTCAGGACTTGCAGTTGTTCAGGTCTTTGAGGGCACTTCCGGAATAGATACGTCGAAGACGAGGGTGCGATTCACCGGCGACATAATGCGGATAAGCGTTTCGCAGGATATGGTGGGTCGCTTTTTTGACGGTCTGGGCAGACCACGAGACGGGGGACCGGAGATAATACCGGAAGATAGACTTTCGGTTATCGGCGCGGCAATAAACCCCACTGCACGTGATTATCCACGGGAATTTATTCAAACGGGTATTTCCACTATTGACGGAATGAACACGCTGGTACGAGGTCAGAAGCTACCGATATTCTCCGGCGCGGGAATGCCGCACAATGCCCTTGCTGCGCAAATAGCGAGGCAAGCGAAGGTGTTAAGCTCCGGTGAGCCGTTCTCCGTGGTGTTCGCGGCAATGGGCATCACGCACGAGGAGGCTTCGTTCTTCATACACGATTTCGAGCGTACCGGTGCAATAGAGCGGATAGTAGCTTTCCTTAACCTTGCGGACGACCCTGCGATAGAGCGAATAATAACGCCGAAGATGGCGTTGACAACTGCTGAGTTCCTCGCTTACGAATATGACATGCACATCCTCGTTATTCTTACGGATATGACGAATTATTGTGAAGCGTTACGAGAGATCTCCGCGGCACGAGAGGAAGTTCCGAGCAGAAGGGGGTATCCGGGATACATGTACACCGATCTCTCGACTAATTACGAGCGTGCCGGTCGAATAAAGGGACGAAATGGTACGATTACGCAAATACCCATCTTAAGTATGCCTGATGACGACATCACGCATCCTATACCGGACCTTACGGGTTATATCACCGAGGGGCAATTCGTTCTCTCACGAGACCTGCACCGAAGGGGCATATACCCGCCAGTAGACGTGCTGCCGTCGCTGTCACGGTTGATGAATGAAGGAATAGGGCCGGAACGGACAAGGGAGGACCATTCAGGTGTGTCCAACCAGCTTTATTCGGGTTACGCAGAAGGCAGGGATATGCGCGATTTGGTGGCTGTCGTAGGTGAAGAGGCGCTGACAAGCAGGGATAAGAAGTTCTTGGAGTTCGCAGATGAATTTGAGAAGCGGTTCGTTACACAGAGCAGAAACGATGATAGGAGCATAGAAGAGACGCTGGACCTTGGCTGGGATTTACTTGCAGCGTTGCCCGAAGGGGAGCTCAAGCGGATTGACGAGCACATTATCAAGAAGTATCATCCGAACTATCGGACGAAGGCTTAATTAACATCAGTAGAAGTAGGTGGGTAAGTTTATTAGCGGTTCAGCTCGTTAGCTAAACCTCCAAACCGCTAACCCTCTATCCTCTGTGTTCTCTGTGAAATAAATTGCGGGGCATCCCGCCTGCAAAGCGCTTCGCTTCCTATATCTCCGCGAGCTTTTTAAGCAGTTCTTTATTCTTTTCCATGCTTACATCCATTATTTCCTCAATTTCTTCAATCTCTTCTGATTTCTCTTCCTTTTTCTTTTCCTCTTGCATTTTATTACCCCTCCTTCTCCACATGCCTTCGTATCTAGTCTATTACGCCGTCCAAATCCAATTCATTCTTCGCAATACTCAGCGTAAAATCCATTCCTTCGTCTGTACTAACTTCTAAATAATAGCCATTCATTCTTAAAAAGATGTCTGTAGCTTCAAACCCAGTTCTTTTATTTCCATCCACAAACGGATGCCCTGCGATAATCCCCCGCAACAAAATCCCAGCACGGGTAAACAAATCCCCAATGTTCTCGCCATATAATTTTTCTGTGCGAATCAAATCTAATACAAATGATAAAATCCCCTCAGTTAGCATTCCCTTCTCTCCACCCGTGGTTTCAACAATCTTTTTATGCATTCGTATAATGTTTTCTTTTGTGAGATATTTGTAGTTCATGTTTTGTATTTATCGTGATTACCTAAAAAAGAGATAATGATAAACCATAAAAATGCAAAGGACTACTCTAAAGTCGCAGAGTAGGAGGATGTCGTAAGACCTCCGTCCTCTCATCAAATCGTACGTACGGATTTCCTACTTGATTTGTGCATCTATCTCACCTCACCCATTGACCTGTTTCGCCAAAGCAGGATTCCTTCGCATCAAACTTTCTTAAAGTTTGTCGCATCATTCCGGCTTGCTACGCTTTCCCCTCCGCGTTATACCTTCCTTACCTCAGAGCCTCTGCCATATCTCAAGACACGGTTGAGGACGATACGAGACCTGCACCGAAGGGGCATATACCCGCCAGTAGAAGTAGGTGGGTAGCTTGACAATGCCACATTTCAAATTTACCTACCCTACCGCGGAGAACGCTGAGTTGGAGGTTTAGTTTATTAGCGGTTCAGCTCGTTAGCTAAACCTCCAAACCGCTAACCCTCTATCCTCTGCGTTCTCTGTGAACTCTGCGGTTAATCTGACAATGTCAAACTCTTCTTCGTAACCTTTTTAGTTTGAAGCGCTAATAGATGTACAATACACTACAGAACAGAACCATGAACCTCATACGAACGACGGAAAGCATCTGCCCGGTCTGCTACCGTCTCATAGATGCGACGGTGTACGAAGAGAACGGTGCGGTGTACATAGAGAAGAGCTGCGCGGAACACGGCACGTTTAAAGACCTGTGCTGGTCTGATTATCAGCTTTACCAGCGATTTGAAGCAAGAGACATTGAAGAAGCGGGCAGCAGAGTAACAACAGAAACGGGAATTAAAGAAGAATGCCCCTTCGACTGCGGATTGTGTCCACAGCACGAATCCGCCACGGTTTTGGGTATCATAGACGTAACCATGCGATGCAACCTGAGCTGTCCGACCTGCTTTGCACAAAGTGGCGGGGATGAAAAAGACCCTGCAATAGAAGAACTAAAAGCAATTGTAGACAACTTCGCTGAGAATACCAACGCGGCGGGACTGCAATTCAGTGGTGGCGAGCCCACACTACGGGACGACCTCCCGGAGCTTATTGCGTACGCGCGAACAAAGTTCGAGCATGTGGAAGTAGATACGAATGGTCTAAAAATGGCTGAGAGTGCGGGCTATTGCAAGGCGATAGAATCCGCAGGCACAAGTGTGGTGTATCTCCAATTCGACGGCGTTACCGAAGCGCCCTACGAGAAGCTGCGAGGTCGAAAACTGCTCGAAGTCAAGAAGAAAGCGATAGAAAACCATCGAAAAGCAGGACCAAAACCCGCTATCGTGCTCGTGCCCACCATTGTAAAAGGCGTAAACGACGATCAAATCGGCGCGATTATAAAATTCGCCATCGAGAACAGCGATATCATAAGAGGCGTAAATTTCCAGCCGGTGTCCTTCTGCGGACGGACGCCGTACAACGGGAATGAGCGGATAACGGTCTCTGACGTCATCAGTAAAATAGAAGAACAAACAGGTTTCCTGCATAAGGATGACTTCTTCCCCCCTTCGCTGATAAGCATGATGCTTGCGGCACTGGGGAAATCGGAAGTAGGCTGTCATTTCTCCTGTGGCGCTTACTCTTACCTGGTCATCGGAAAAGACGGTAAAGTAGAGCCGATAACGAAGTATGTGGACGTCGAAAGATTGGCAGCCGCATACCAAAGAAATAGAAAGGTACCCCCTTTCACCGCGTTACGAAGTATCCATCCGAGTTTCCTAAAAGAGCTCTTTATTCAGTTTATAAAAAGTCACGATTATTGGGATTTGAGCGATCTCCATTTCAATCTCCTCTTTATCGGCTCTATGCACTTCATGGACCCTTACAATTTCGATTGCGCTCGTGTACGGAAATGCGCGATTCACTACGGTTTGCCGGATGGTAGAATCGTGCCCTTCTGCTCCTACAACAACATACACAGGAATGGAAAAAATCCAAATCACACGCATCGCATCAACGCTCAAACAAGCCCAAATGACTAAAAACTTCTTAACCTCTGGTAAAAACCTTCTTGCTGTGTATAAAGTATAACTGCCTTCTCTTTAAGCCTTCTCTTTAAGACGCAGATTAACACAGATTTATTTAGGGTGAAGAACATTGTTGATTTAAATTTATATCATTCGCAAATTATAAATTATAAGTTGTTTGTTGAACGGACATACGTGTTCTCAACTTCAAAATGATTAAAATAGGGTTAAACAAATAAATGAAAGAGGAGAGATACGACGTTGTCGTGGTGGGCGCTGGACCTGCGGGCAGTATAACGGCGAAGAAAGCCGCAGAGCACGGCTTGGACGTGCTTTTAATCGAGCGGAATCAGGAGATCGGCGTGCCCGTGAAATGTGCCGAAGGTGTGAGCAAGGAGATCGAGCGGTTCATTCCGTTCGATAAGAGATGGGTATGTGCAGAGGTAAAAGGTGCAAATATATACGCCCCGGACGGCACGAAGGTGGTGCTGACAGAGGATAAGATGAAAGAAGTGGGCTATGTGCTCGAACGACGATTATTTGATAAGGCTCTCGCAGGCGAAGCGGCACGTGCTGGTGCAGATGTGAGAGTTAAGACAGAAGCTTATGGTCTTATTAAAGAGAACGGGTATGCCAAAGGCGTTTCTGTTCGATCTATGGACGAGACAGAACGCATTTATGCAGACGTCGTGGTTGGTGCTGACGGTGTGGAATCGAATGTAGGCAGGTGGGCGGGTATTAACACGCGGCTGCGCCCCTCGGGCATTGAGGTATGCGCGGAGTTCCTAATGTGCAATGTAGACATTGACAAGGAGCATTCGGAATTCTTCCTGAGCAGTGAAATCGCACCCAAGGGCTATGCCTGGGTATTCCCAAAGGGTGAGGATCGTGCGAATGTCGGAGTTGGGATCTGTGGCGATGCCTCCAGCGAGCAGCACCGTGCAATTGATTATTTAAGGGCTTTCGTACGCAGCAAGTTCCCAGACGGCAAGATACTGGCTGAGATGTACGGTGCGGTGCCTGTATGCGGAGTGATCAAAGAGAGCGTAGCAGATGGGCTTGTTTTAGTCGGCGATGCGGCATGGCACGTCAATCCGTTAACCGGCGGCGGCATATTATACGCAATGTATGCAGGCGAGATTGCGGGCGAGGTCATCGCGAAAGCAGTTCAGGAGAACGACGTCTCAAAGAAGCGCTTGGCGGAGTACGATACCAGGTGGAGGAGGAATTTTGGAAAGCGGCTGGACATGGGCTTAAAAGCGAAGGAATTCTGCTTCAAGCTCTCTGACAAAGACCTCAATACGCTTGCGCATTCGTTAGCCGGAGTTAAAATACAAAAGCTTACTACAGAAGCATTGTTGCTTGAGTTAGTAAAGAGAAACCCGAAGATGTTGTTTGGATTGGCGAAGATGCTTTTATAAAAACACTTTATGAATTGCGACAACTTTATGCGGATGCTCAGATCCTTAGTTTCCATTGCCACTTCTTCCGTTTCCCTATCAGTTTACTGATCTCATCGCTGGATACCATCCCGATAACCCGCCGCGCATCATCTATGACCGGCAATGCGGATATGTTACTGCGCTCCATCTTTCTAATCACCAGTTCAAGAGGCTCATCTAAACTCGCGGTTATCACTTTCTTCGTCATTATTTCTGCCAATTCTTCGTGTCGCTTTGCCACTGCCGTTGATATATCCCACGCGGTTATCATCCCCGCGAGTTTACCATCGCTCGATAAAACGGGTATATGCGTAGATTGAGATTCCATAATCAATTTCGCAGCTTCCGCTATGCTTGCGCTGTCACCTATGGTCTTCACGTCTCGTATCATGACGTCCTTCACCAACGGTAGCTCTGGCTGTTTCATCGGCTTTGCCACGGTATCCGTTGGTAATCGCTCAACCTGCGGCGAGAGGAAAAATTTATCGTGTTCTATTTCACGTTTCAACTCCGCTGCCACTTTATTTGCCATGAAAAAGCTTGAAAGCGGCGAAGTCGGGACTTCCTTACCCTCCAATTCTATCATCCCTGATTTTAACTCCTCGTAGGTAACTTTTTTCAATACCGGTCGTTCTCTCCTGCTCACACCATAATCAATCACTTCTGTAACAATATCCGCATCGCGTATCGCGGTCTTCTTCGCCATTCGTTCGTTCAGTATCGGTATTGGTATTCCAATGCCAACGAAAAGGGTTACACCGTATCCGTAGAAGGTGGCACCTCGCAAGAATCCGGGATCCATCGCTTTCAGGTCGCCGGTGACCATTAAAGTGCCAAAGCGGTTAGCAGGATCGTGCTGCGTCCCCCGACCCACCACGTAGCCTCTGGCGCCGCAGAGAAAAATCCGCGTGCCCACGCCAATGGTCTCGAAATCGGGATCGTTATAAAGTGGTGAGAGTGCACCGGCGCCGGAATAATTCACGTTTCGATAATTCGGGAGCAATGTGCCCATGTAAGTATATAACGTTCGATCAGTGGAGTTCGCGGCGGCGGCATACCGCTGATACGCATTCCGCGGATTTACCATAATCGCCTGATTCAAATCTTCGAGCGTAATTGTCGTTTCCAGGTCTTTACGCGGGTAGCAATCCGTTACATAGCCCGTAGCTTTCATTTCTATTGGTTTACCCGCGACTAAATCTTCGATGACGTAGCCTCCGCCGTAGTTCAGCTCTTTATCCTCTGACAATTGCGCTGCTCCGAGATAAGCATCTACCGCCGCAATCCCGGCGTACGCTTCGACGTCGTTGAGCAATACGCGCTGCATTTTTATCGGTGGATCGGCATGGCCAAAATTGAGGAACACTCCTGAAGAGCACATGGGACCAAAAGTACCCGTGGTGACAACGTCCACCTCCTTCGCCGCTTCTTCTGCACCCAATTCGCTCACTATCTCGCTCATTCGATCCGCAGTCACTACACGAACACTGCCGTCCTCAATTCTCTCGTTTATATCCTCTATGCTCTTCTCGGTCATTGTATCTATCTGCCATTTATTATACGTAGAAGATACGAACGCAAACCTTTAAAATCTTACGGATTTTGTGTGTGCTATTTATTTATTTTATTTTATATGCTGTATCTTCACTATCGGCCATGAGATTTCAATCCCCTCTTCAGCATACCTCTTTTTCAGCGCTTTGATAAATTCATGCGTAACGATGTATTTCGCCGCGGGTTCCTCCACCCGCAGAATAATCGAGAAATTGATGTTCGATTCGTCAAACGTGTGGTACCGGATGAACGGTTGAAAGTCCCTCTTCGCTCCCGGGATGGTCTCTTGTATCTGCTTCGCGACGTCAATCGTAACCCGTTCCACCTTCTCCAAATCCGAGCCGTAATCAACGCCGCATTGAATTACCGCCGACATCTCCAGCACGGGCAGCGAATAATTGGTAATGATACTCTCGGCGAGTTTGGAGTTCGGAATGATGACAAGCGTATTTGGCAGGGTTCTTATCCGGGTAGACCGCCAGCCGATGTCTTCGACAAAACCCGAAACGCCTCCTTCCACATGAATATAATCGCCAAAATTTATCGGCCGGTCAGAGACGATATGTATTCCCGCGAATACGTTCGAAAGCGTGTTTTGAAGTGCCAGTGCAACCGCTAAGCCGCCCAATCCGTAAGCCGCGACCAACGGCGTTATCTCTATATGGAAATGGTCCAGAATCATCAAAATAGCAATGAGATAAACGAGAATGGCGGCTACGTTGCTCAGCAATTTCGGCATCTTTTCATATTGCTTCTGCGTTCTCAACCAGAGGCTGAGCAGAATACGCAGAATATCGGCTACAATCAACGCCATCAACAGTACCGTACCGACAAAATATATGCCGTTTATATACGTGAAGTAGGGTTCGAGTTGAGATAGCGATTTGAGTGCGAAGTACAGGCCGGTAAAAATGATAAAGATGTATATCGGTTTGGTCAGTAGTTTCAGGATGAGGTCGTCAATATCGGTTTTCGTTCGAGCTGCGAGTTTTCTGACGTAATTCACGAGGATAAAATGGACAACTTGAGCAATGATAAAGAAGCCAATCAGAATTAAGAGGAAGTGGAAATATTCGTGCTGAATTAACTGTTCCATTGTTACCGTCATGGTTTTGTGGTTATGTACAATAGCTTAAAAATATCGGTATAAAAATATATAAAGGTTTGTAAGGGGTGAGCAAGGTTCTCAACATTCCTACTCTCCAGAGCTTTATTTCTGATAGAGGCGCTGCCCTCCCAGCTTATCTTATTTGTTCGAGCAGACTGAGGTCGAACGGTAAAAAGCATGCATCTTTTTAATTTGTACACGCTACAACAATAACTAACTGTACTTCCTGATGTAGAGGTAAGCAGAGTACGAGAAGAAGCATGCAACCATCTAATCTGGCATCGAAAATAAGCGAATGGATAAGAGAACGGGTGAGCGATGCCGGTGCTCAAGGCGTGGTCCTGGGACTGAGTGGCGGGCTTGACTCATCCATCGCAGCAGGGTTATGTAAAAAAGCGTTTCCAGATGCCACGCTCGGTTTGATAATGCCCTGCGGTTCACTTAAAGAAGATATAGCGCATGCGAACATGGTCGCCGCTCAGTTTGGAATAAAGACGAAGGAGATAGACCTCACTCATATTTTCACCGTCTTGTTAAAGCTATTAGAAGTAGAAGAAGAGCGAGAGAACGATGGTGATGCGAAGGGAGATATTGCAGTTGCTAACCTCAAACCACGCCTCAGGATGATTTGCCTTTATTACTTCGCCAATAAACGTAACTATCTGGTCGTAGGCACAGGGAACAAGAGCGAGCTTTCTATAGGGTACTTTACCAAATACGGCGATGGTGCTGCGGATATACTTCCACTTGGCGACGTGCTGAAAACCGAAGAACGAAAATTGGCGGAGGAGCTTAATATTCCAACAAAAATCATCGAGAAGGCACCAAGTGCAGGTCTGTGGGAAGGTCAAACAGACGAAGCCGAGATAGGAATGGGTTATGATGTGCTGGATGAAATTCTCTTAGCGTTGGAACGTGGTGATCTTAGCGGTTGCGACACAGAATTAGTGGAACGAGTAAAACGGATGATGGACGCGTCGCAGCATAAGCGGGAAACGATACCGGTATTTAAGCAGCCATAACAAACTTTAAGATGGGTTTAGGTAAAAATTGTCCGGATTACCGGGAATTTTCGAGACAAAGTTTTGTTATTCACAGAGGTACTTTTCTGAAAATAAAATAATGATAAGTATATGGGGGTGGTTAGAAGCATGAAGGCTGCTGTTGCACAAGTCAAGCTTTACGAGGACATTGATGCAAATGTACGGACTATTTCTAAGTATATCTCGTTGGCATCGAAAGAAGATATAGACATCTTATGTTTTCCCGAATGCAATATCACTGGCTATGTGCGTGATTTTAGTACCGTTAGTCAAAACAAAGTAATGGAAACGTTGGATATTATTCAAGAACAAGTGAAAAAAATTGGTGTGAACGTTATCGTGGGAACACCTTATCTTGAACGCAAGAAACGATTTAATAGTGCGATAGTCCTGTTAACGAACGGGAGGAGACATATTTATCACAAGATTCATCTCACTTCTTCTGATGAAGCATTTTTTAAAAAAGGCAAAGAACCATTAATTTTTCGGTTGGGTGACGTTAAGTGTGGAGTTTTAATTTGCAGGGATCAAAACGATCCGATGCTCGCACACGAATACAAAACGTTAGGTGCGGATGCCATCTTCATCTTATCGGCGCATTTCTATGAACCGCTTGAAGCGGTACAGAAGCTTGATAAGAATAGAGCTTTGCCAATTGCGAGAGCCATAGATAACGAACTGTTTGTGCTTAAAGCTAATGCTGTGGGCTCAATGAATGGGAAAATAAGTTTGGGTGGAAGCTTGATTGTAGATCCAAATGGATTTGTCATACAAGAAGCCAACCACATAAATGAGATGATTTTGAGTTGCAAAATTATATTTCATAATCGGTATCCTTAACCTTCTTCATTACGATTTCAACGGTATAATTTTGGATTGGGAACTCAAACAAGAGCTTATTATTTATAAATCTGGTTAAACTCTCTTCGTTATCAAATAGACCGATTGCATTAATCGAGAACTGACCCGTGGTCTGATAGATCTTGATAAACTCATCCAGGTCTGCCAATTTCGGTAAAGTACTCCTCATCGCCTTTGGTTCTACCTCCAGATTAAATATCGCAATAATCTTCTTACCAAATTTCCTGGGATTTAGCAATATCGTGTAACTCTTAATATAGCCTTCCTTTTCCAGTTTCTCAAGCCTATATCTCACACCATTTTCACTCAAGCCAACCTCTTTTGCGATCTTAGATACAGGCGTCCTCACATCCAGTTGAAGCATCTCGAGTATCCTATTATCTACTTTGCTCACCATCAGTTATTCATAAGTCCCACCATTATTTAAAGCTTCCGAATCTTCAGAAAAATCCGTTTTTCTCCTCTTTATCCTCAAATAAGCTATTTAGCAGTGTATAAGAAATGGTTAGTTATGTGTTCGATATGCGGCGTTAATAACTATTTCTAAACAGATACGATGAATGGTAATAATACTACTGGTGGAGTAGAAGAGGTAGGGACGTATGGTGAATTCCGCTTTCGTCATCCTACGGTAGAAGATGGCGATACGATATGGGGGCTTGTCAAGCATTCACCGCCACTTGACTTGAATTCGCGGTATAATTACTTGATTTTATGCAAGCACTTCAGAGAGACCTGTGTAATCGGAGAAAGCGATAAGGGAATTGTCTCTTTCCTCTCAGCCTACAAACCTCCAGAGAGATCAGATGTCTTGTTCATCTGGCAGGTGGCGGTCGCGAGACATCAACAAGGAGAAGGAGTCGCCTCGGCGATGGTAAAATATTTGCTTTCCGAGGAATATTTAAAAGAAGTGACTTATCTGGAGACAAGTGTAACACCACCCAACAGGAAGTCACTCGCACTCTTCAAATCTATTGCCGGCTACCTGAATACAACCATAGAGAAGCAGGAGTTTCTAAAAGGGGAAGACTTCGGAGCCAACGAACACCCACCTGAAATTCTATTGCGCATAGGACCTTTTACACATGCACCGGAGGAGGTCTCAGACGAGGGATCCGAGGGTTTAAAAGTGTTCAAGGAGAAGGAGGTCGTATTCGCGCTCTTTTCCTACCGTTTTTGACCACGCACGTGGGTCAATCATTTATGATGAAAGCAATAACCGATACATAGATTTCTTCGCAGGCGCAGGAACTTTAAACTACGGACACAACAACCCCCTGGTAACAGAGGCTTTAATAGAGTACCTACAAAATGACGGAATCGTTCACGGTCTTGATAAGGCAACAACGAGTAAACGGCGTTTCATTGAGTCTTTCTACTCGATCATCCTTGAACCGCGTGACCTCGACTACAAGATACAGTTCCCGGGTCCTACGGGTACAAACGCTGTTGAGACCGCATTGAAGCTTGCTCGTATGATAAAAGGCACATCCAACATCATCGCATTTACCAACGCATTTCATGGGTTGACCATGGGGTCGCTTTCTATAACCGGAAATGACTTCTACCGTGACGAGTCGTTTATCAGCCGAAACAATGTCGCATTCATGCCTTATGACGGCTACTTTGGTGATACTATCAACACCGTTGATTACTTGCGGAAGTTCCTGGAAGACAGCAGCAGCGGTCTGGATGATCCAGCAGCAGTAATTGTGGAGACGGTTCAGGGTGAAGGCGGGGTGAATGTTTCAAGTATTAACTGGCTCAGACAATTGTCTGAACTCTGCCATGAGTTCGACATACTGTTAATTGCAGACGATATTCAGGTGGGGAACGGACGTACTGGGCCTTTCTTCAGTTTTGAACACGCCGGTATCACGCCTGACATTGTTACACTCTCAAAGAGCATTGGTGGTGGTCTCCCGCTGTCGCTTGTATTGATGAAGCCGGAATTAGATATATGGAAGCCGGGAGAACACACAGGCACTTTCAGGGGTAACAACCTGGCGTTCGTGGCTGCCACACAGTTATTCAACAATTACTGGAAGACGGATGAACTAACACGAGAGATTAACAAGAAGTCGTCTATAGTGAGGAGACGTCTTGAAACTATTAGAGATCGGTACCCCCAGTTGGAGGCGGACGTTCGTGGTCGCGGGCTTATATATGGGCTAGATGTTCCACACCGAGGCTTCTGCGAGAACCTTGCGAAGGCTGCTTTCGACCGGAATGTGATTGTTGAACTGTCAGGTGCTGAAAATAACGTCCTGAAATTCCTCCCGTCATTGATTATAGAAGAAGAGTTGTTGAGGGAGGGACTTGACATAATCGAGGAGTGTGTGGAAGATGTCCTTGATGATGAAGTATTAATACATCAAACCAGAACGTCCGGGGATGTGGTGCTATGATAGTCCGTAATATCGAGGAGATCAAGGGCAGCGAGAGGGATGTGCCTGCCGAAAACAATAACTGGATTAGCAGGCGTTTATTGTTGAAAAGAGACGGGGTTTGCTTCTCACTCAATGAGACTATCATCTATGAGGGGACTGAGACATATATATGGTATAAGAACCATGTTGAAGCGGTGTACTGTATAGAAGGAGAGGGTGAAGTAGAACTCGTGGACGATGATAAGGTATACAATATAACGCCTGGAACTTTATACGTACTCAACAAGCATGAAAAGCACCTTCTTAGAGCCAAGAAACGCATGCGGCTGGTGTGTGTCTTCAACCCACCCCTTGTAGGCAGTGAAGTCCACCAGGAAGATGGCTCCTACCCTCTAATAGAATGAACGCGAAAGACAGAAGCGATTTAAAAGATTTTTGTGTAGAGAAAGCAGTCCTTGACGACGTTGATATAGGCGAAGATACGATAACATTTAAATATCTTCTTGACGGGGACCTAAACACGCTGAAAGTTCACTATAAATCACTTTCCCTAAAAGAACCAAAACTTACCCGCGATAAGGACGCCTTAAAAACGTTTGCCGTTTCTCTTGGTGTGTTCGGTTTTTTTCGATTCGGTGCCGTGCTGCCTGCTCAATTAGACATTATAAAATACTGTGGATGGGTTCACCCGGACTTAGTAAAATTCCTTGAATACACTATTCCGCAGGATTGGAGTGAACACCGATATCAAATCCAGAGGTTGGACTATAAAGGTCCGGAGATACGATATAAAGAAAAAGAACTTGGTGCTCTGAGTGCATGGCCTATCTGGAAGATTGGTTCTACTCAGTCAGAGAAGGTAATGTTGACTTCTGGCGCGGGAAAAGACAGCCTGCTTTGTGCTTTATTGCTTGATGAAGCAGAAGTACGCTATGACGTTATAACATACCTACATACTTATTACGGTGGACTGGAAAGCCAGGAGGATTTGTTTTCCACCGCCTCTAACGTATTCAATAGTGAAAACCAGCATGTCGTTCACATATATGACGACTACTATCCCTGGCTGAGGGAACGGTTAAAGCGGTTCAAAGTCAGTGAACGGATTCAGGAGAGTCCAGTAAAGAAACAAAAGTTCAGGACGGAAGCCGGCGAGGTCTTTTTCGGCTCAATGTCTTTCATTCCTATACAGATACTACATAATATCGGGTTACAGATCTTAGGCAATGAGAAGAGCGCAGACGCGCCCAACCTCGTTGATGATGCGACAGGAGAAGAAATAAGTCACCAGTGGATGAAAAGTATATACGCAGAAAAAGAAATGTTCGATCTGTTCGGAAAGATGTTTCAAGGCATAGAGAGGGTAAGTCTACTTAAACCGTTTCACGACGTCTGGATATTCAAAACTTTGTTTGAGAAGGCTGGCGACAAGGTTTACACAACGTACTCCTGTAACGTAGAGAAGCCCTGGTGTGGTTTATGTGAGAAATGCGCGTATGTGTTTGCGGGTTTCTCGGCGTTTGGCAACCATGAAAAGACCGTAAAGGCGTTCGGCAAAGACCTGTTCAGGGATGAAGAACTCATTCCAATCTGGAGGCAGCTTCTGGGTTTAGAAGGTTACATTCCCTGGGAGTGTGTAGGGCACCCCGAGGAAGTGCAACTGTATTTCTACAAAGCCTACAACTCTAACATAACAGGAGCAGCCATACAGTTATTTCAGCAAGAGATACTGGACAGACAACTAAAGGGAGTGGATGTAGAAAAATACTTCAACGAGATTGAAGAGAAGTATTCAAGGGTCTACGAAGAACATCACTACATGCCAGACAGGTTATGGAAGAAAGTACATGAAATAGTAGTGCCAATCGCTTAAAGCTTCCGAATCTTCAGAAAAATCCGTTAAAATCCTCTTTATCCTCAAATAAGCTATTTAGCAGTGTATAAGAAATAGTTAGTTATGTGTTCGATATGCGGCTTTTTTTCTTATCAGAAGAAGCCGACGAGTATCGTTACCGATATGCTCCAAAAGACAGAGCATCGAGGTCCCGATGCGCATGGCTTGTATATTGACGGTGAGATTTGGAGGAGTAGAGAGATAAGCGATTTGGAAAGTTCTGAAATGGCAAACGTGTGCCTTGGACATTCAAGATTGCGCATCGTCGGAGGCGATGATGCGATACAGCCATTTCGGTCTTGTGACGGCTCTTTATCGCTGGTACACAACGGAGAGATCTACAACTATCAAGAATTAGGGGGGCTATTAGGTAAAGATCATACGATAGCAGACGAAGACAACGATAGCGAGATTCTCTTGCATTTAATTGAGGAGATATACGATGGCAATTTGCTGAGATCCGTGCAGTCTGTCGTAAAGATGTTAAACGGGATGTATAGTTTCGCAGTTACAGACGGTGCTGAGGTAGTAATCGCAAGGGACCCAATCGGTATAAAGCCGATATATTACGTGGAAGAGGATGGCAGCCTTTACTTCTGCTCTGAGAAGAAGGGACTTTATGATGTTGAAGGTGATGAGATCCGAAGAATACCTCCGGGAAAGATACTGAGTGCAAATAAGGATGGAATATCTATGCAACAGGGCGTGAGAATCGAGCGCCCACAGCTCGATATTATGGACTTCGACGAAGCCGTGACCTCGTATAAAGATGCTTTAACAGACACGGTAGAGCGGATGCTGCGGGGTTTGAGCGTGGATATGGTCGGTATGATCTTCTCAGGTGGTGTGGACTCGGTATTGATTGCAAAGCTCATATCCGACTTCGGATGGAATCTCAGATGCTATTGTGTTGGGGAAGAGGGCTCGGAAGACGTAAAGAATGCGGAAAAGGTAGCTATAGATTTGGGCTTGGATTTAAGCGTAGTTTATATAGATAAGCGAAGGCTGGAGATGATACTTCCGGAGATCATTGAATCGATCGAGATGGAGGGTCTCCTTCAGGTAGAGGTCGCAGTTCCGATGTATCTCGCAGCAAAGGCGGCATCTGAAGATGGAATAAAGGTGATGTTCACGGGACAGGGTGCGGATGAGTTATTCGCAGGTTACTGGTGGTATAAGGATGTTGTAAGCGAGGACGGGTTCTTGAAGCTTCACGACAAGCTATGGGAGGACATTGATTTATTGTACGATGACACGCTTGAAAGAGAAGACAAGGTTACCATGGCTCATTCCGTTGAGTTGAGAGTTCCATATCTGGATAGGAATGTTGTAAGGTGCGCAATGAGAATTTCACCACGACTTAAGATAAAGAACGGTGAGGATTCGACCAGGAAATGGGTTCACAGAGATGTTGCTGCGATGCTTGGTGTGCCGCACTACACGGCATATAGGGCGAAGGATATGGCGCAGTCTGGCTCGGGTGTGCACGATCTGATAAGAAAGGTAGCCGAGGACTACTTTGAAGGGGAAAAAGTGGATGAGGTCGAGGTAGAAGATAAAGGCTCGAACTATCGCTACCTGAATGAGGATTACGGAACGCCGGCGATGCGGGCATATATGCATGAGATAGCAGAGGATAATGAATCAATGCCTTGAGAGATGACAAAAAGTAAAGCTGTATGGAATATTGGAAAAAGAACCCGTTTATATATATCAAATGAAGCGATTTTAATATGTTCCAACTAAACTTAGGGGATATATCAACAGGAGCTTTGAATACTCTCATTACCCTTCTTAAAATATCAATTGCGATTATAGCTACGGGCATAGTTGCACGAGTCATAAATCAAGTGTTGACGACTTACTTCAAAAAGACAAGCAAGAAGCTCAAAGTTGATGCGACTACGTATACGGTGGTTGGAAGAGCAATAATCGCCACTATTTACATAATAGGCGGTATAGTCGTGATTTCACTCATTCCTGGTCTTCCCAACTTAATGTTCGGCGCAGCAGCCGGTGCAGG
>JAUWPM010000033.1 GCA_030611585.1 Methanosarcinales archaeon
CCGCCTTTCACCTCTGCAAGCATATAGGAAACGAGCGTCATGAGTAGGGTAGCCATTGCTACTTCCAGCAATGGTAGCGGGTAGCTTTCCATCGGATCGAAAAAGAGCAACAGATAGATAGAAAAGAGCAGCGGAATGATAAAACCACCCAGATTCAGCGTTATGCGTGTTTTATATCTCTTTCCTGAGTCTGCATGCAGCTCCTCTGCTACTGGCACACCGTAGAGTTCGCCGATGCATCGCGCTTCGCTCTCGCTATAGTCCGGCTTTTTTGTTCGCACCTTGAGTATCGGTATCTCAATTACGCTCGTCAGGAGCATCGCGAGAACAACAACGAAGAAGAAGAAGAACGACGAGTTTTTTCCCACGTTCTGGTCACAGCACAAAAAGATGGTTGGTATAAGTAACAGTCCATAGAACACAAGCGGCTTCAACTGCGGCTTGTTCACTATTTTTCTCATCCTTTTAAAAGGTTGATACGCAATACTATATAAAACATACGCTTTATCCACCATGCGAAAGAAACTTGAAGAACTAAGAAGAATAATAGGCGAAAAAGAGAATGTACTTGTTGCTTTCTCTGGTGGTGTTGATAGCGGCTTATTGCTGAAGGTTGCTTATGACGTGCTCGGCAACGAGCGCGTCTTAGCTATAACGATAGACAGCGAACTGTTCCCACAGCGGGAATTAGAGCAAGTCAAGAGTTTTGTAACCCGCACGGGCATCGCGCATAAGATCGTGCATTTATCGTGGCTGCGAGAGGATGACTTTGTTAAAAATCTACATGACAGATGCTACCACTGCAAGCGAGAATTTGCAAAGCTATTAAAGGTCGTTGCGGCTGAAGAAGGCATAACAACCATTGCAGAAGGCGTTACCGTTTCTGACTTTGGTGAATACCGTCCAGGCATTGTTGCATCCCGAGAGGAAGGTATGTGGCACCCTCTTGTCGAAGTGGGTATTACAAAGCACGAGGTACGGCAGATAGCGAAAGAGATAGGGCTCCCGTTTTGGGATAAGCCCTCTTCGCCTTGTCTGGCGACACGAATAGAATACGGCGAGCGGCTGACGGAGGAGAAACTTAGGATGATCGAAGCGGCAGAGGATTTCTTGAAGGATTTGGGGTTCAAGCAACTCAGGGTTCGACTGCATCGTGGCGGACTCGCGAGGATCGAGGTTGCTAAAGAAGAATTAGCAGGTTTTTGTGATTTTGAAGTGCTTAAGGTAGTTTCAAGGAAACTGAAAGCGCTTGGATTCACTTACGTCACGCTCGATCTTGAAGGGTATCGGAGTGGTAGTATGGACTCACCATAATCGCTCATGATGGACTTATAAATTCTGTGACCCAATTTGGCTGCTTCGGTACGTCTTCAGAGTCCAACATCTCCCTCCATTCATCGTCTGTCAATCTATCGCTCATCGGGTGTTTGAATTCATAATAACTCATTACCGGACCTGCGCCGACAACAATTTGACCGTTTGGCTGTTTATATGCAATCAGAATCAAATCCACATTGCCAACGCCTTCCTCTAACACCATCCTCGTATTTATATCCGTGTGCACATCCGCAACAATTGTCGTCTGTTTACCTTCCGTATCCACGCCTGCAACTACCGCATCCAAATTCTCACCAAAATCCCTTATAAAATCATAGTCCGCTTCCGTTAATTCCTGATTCTCTAATTCTTTATTACTGATTTCTATTAGCCGGTTCAAGGTGCTTTCGAGACTATTCAGTCTATCCTGGTGTTTGCTTTCCAATACATCCAGTTTATCCAGACCGTTCTCCGTCATCTCTGTTAAAGCGAGCATCCTCGCATAGAACTCCGGCACCGGCTCGACATAACCGTGAACGGGTTTTGGTTGTGGAGGGATACCCATTGCTAAGGGCGTGTAACTCTGTTTAGCATACAGAATTGTGTCATGTCTCAATTCGGTCCACGAGGCTAAGGCGGTTTGTAACTCCTTATCCTGCCATGCTTTGGTCCGCATAGCTGTGGGATACCCCGCTGGGAATTCCTTGAGTAGTGGTTTCAGCGCGTACAACCACGACCAGTACAGGTTTCTATTCCAATCCGTGACGTTAAACTGGTCAAATTCATGCTTCAATGAATTCAATTGTTTCGGGTAACTGGTATTCTCGCCTGCGTATTCCGTATCTCCTTCCGCCTTTAGTATCTCTTCCGCCCTCTCAGAGCCCAGGACAGCCATAACATCCAAACCCCTCGGGAAACATCTCGCCGGTCCCACCGCCGTGTAACAGCACGTAAACGTCTCTTCGCAATTCTCCCCTGCATACATTCCAACTGCGGGAAAAACCAGTTGTTGAGATATATAAGAATCGGGAATGAAGCGCTGCCCCATAAACCGCAACCCCTTTGTTTTCGCCAGACATTCATACAGTTTCTCGCGTGTAATTGGCGGATAGACCACACAAACACCCGAGCCACCGTATATCTCGGGGCTTCTCGATTTAGCCAATTCCGCTTTAAGCCTCAGTATTTTATCGTCATCTGTCAATTCCTTAGCGTCAAACTCCGAGCCAAACACTTCACCGATGGCTTTTTGATATTCGTAAGGCGTCAAATCATCTGCAGTCCCAACAAAAAAGGCAGTAACTGAATACATCCTCGTCCAGAGTTCCTGTGCGGTTTTATTCCCTACGCTGACTGTGGGTAATTCTGACGAGAGCAAAGCAGCTTGAATAGTTGCGATTTTTGCATCTTCTTCCGTTATTAAAGGTGTCTCTACCCCACAGCACTCACTAACGTTCCCACCTTTCAAGAGAAAAGCCATCCGCCCATACCACATCATCGCTTTAAAGTATCTCTTTAGCTTTTCCGACCTCGTGTAATGACCCCTGGGCACGTATTGGGAATAATCTTCGCAGTAACAACATTCATCTACACAGCCCCTATTCGGGTCTGAGTTGAATATGTAACTTGAGTTGAAGCCTTCGTGTTTCTCTATATTCTCTATCTCTTTATCAACTTCCTCTTTCACATAATCGGGGATGCGGAACTCCACTTTCCTGACTGGTTCAAACGTTTTCTTATTCCACGGATTCTCTTTATTCCATTCCTCGACTTCCTTTCGCTCTTCCTCTTCATCATAGCCCTCTGTTGGCGTCTGCAAAAGCTTTAAAGCAACGGAAAAGTATGCAACGTTCCTCCTCGCAGCTTCTTTTAGTTCCGGGTCAGTAAACGTTTCGTAGTCCTCTTTCGATTTCTCCTGCATCGCTTTACTCATATCCCGGAGTTCATCAAAGAATTCCTTCTCTTCTATATCTTTTAGTATCTCGTTGAACTGTATGTGATATGAGTGAAGAAGTGTGTCAGAGGTAACGAAAATTGGAACCTCTCTCTCCTTCATTGTCTTGTATGGTTGAATTATATCATCACCATACCATGGAATTATAACGAAGCCATTGCTTTCCAGTTTTCCTTTTGCATCTTCATTGTCATCCAAATTGAAGTTTGAATTGATTTTATTGATGTTTGAGATGTCATTCAGATTTAAAGGTAGCTGATACTGTGAAGCATTTGCAGTGATGTTAAACCCTTTCAGTTCGTAGGACGATGCGAGTGCGAGTTTTGGATTGGCAGATGCTGCGGATGTAATGGTTGGGATTGATATTGTGGTGGCGTTTTCACCCGGTTGCGCGTCTTCAATATTAATACAGCCACTAATAAAAACGATTCCTATCCCCGCCAAGATTCCTATCACAAATAAAATTTTTACCCTTTTTGTTATCATCTCTTGATATTTATGATTTTATCGGGTTATAAAATTTTCGATAACTACGAATCAAGTTGAAGTTATAATTTACCCACCCGTAAACTTCGCGCGTTCTGACAATTTATAAGACAACGGCAATTGCCGGAACGGTCTGTCTTTTATACCCGCTTCGATCCGCTCTTTCAACTCTGAAACATTCATTTCCTCTACTTTCTGCTTCTTCATGCTCGATTCCGCCCGAATCGTCACACTCAGCGTTTCCTTCTCCACTTCCTTATCGCCTACTACCGCGACGTAAGGAATCCATTCACGACCCGCATCCCTTATCTTCTTCGACACGGTCTCATCGCGATCGTCCACATCCACGCGAATACTCGTCAGTGCAGGCAAGATCCTCTCGACATACTCCAAATGCCGTTCCGCGACGGGAATTATCCGTAACTGGGTAGGCGAAAGCCATAGAGGAAGCATGGGCATTGCTCCTGCCTCCTTGTCCAGATACGCCTTCTCTAATAACGCATACATGCATCGTTCAATCGCCCCGCTGGGCGAGCAATGGAGAATAATCGGGCTCTTTCGCGCTCCGTCTGCATCGGTATAGGTTATGCCGTACCGTTCGGCATTCTCAACGTCTATCTGGACGGTAGACAACGCCGACGCCTTCCCTAACGCATCCACGAAGTTGAACTCGAACTTGAGCACGAAATAGAAGAACCGCTGATCCCACACCTCTATCAGCACCGGTTTCCCGGCTATTCGCACCAAACTCTTTATAAGCTCTTTGTTCGCCTCATCCTCATAGAACTCCTTAGTAAACCGCAGCGCAACTTCGTAGTCCTTCGGTGAAAATCCAATGTCCGCTAAAACACGCATACAGAACTCGTATTGCTTCTTGAACTCCGCCACTGCTTCGTCCATGTCCCTGCACAGCGTATGCATGTCCGGCATCGTGAACTTCCTCAAACGACGCAGCCCAACGAGTTCACCGCGCTTCTCCTTTCTGAACGACGAAGCAAGCTCGAAGATCTTCAACGGCAAGTTTTTGTACGAGATGCTCATGTCCTTGCTCATGAGGAACTGCCCGAAACACGCGGCGAACCGTAAGAACAAGTCCGGCTTACCTCCTTTCCCTAACAATGAATACTGCCGCGCAGGGAATCGTTCGAGGTAATCCTTCAGCGACGGATGCCGTGTGCTGTACATTATCGGCGTCTCCACCTCGACGGCGCCGTAATCAGCCACAGAATCCCTGACGTAGTCTTCTAAGAGCGACTTTATCAGCTTGCCCTTGGGATAAAACCGCATATTACCGGGATCCGACGAGGGCTCGTAATCTGCAATTTCTAACCGCTTCATCAGTTCTACGTGCGGGGGTATCTTATCCACTTCCCGCCGCTTCTCACTTTCGTACACGAAGAACTTCCTCAAGTTTTCGTCTCGCACTGCAAATTCAAATTCATCCGTCCCTACAAGGTTACCGTGTCCATCAGTAAAGAAGAAATGAGACACCGCCTTCTCTTCCGCTTCTAACGCCTTTGATTGCTTTTCTGCCACTGCTGCTCCTTTCGCTTCCCCCGCTTCAAGAACCGTTATTTTCCTCGACAGCTCTGATAACGGATGCCCTTTGCATCGCAGCGTAAACGATTTATACCAGCCAAACGGCGCCCTCGTTACTTCCACGTCCCGTGAACGCAAATCCGCTTCCAGCCCTCGCAATATCTCGGTGCTCGTCTCCGGCGAAGCCAGTTCGGAGCTCAAATGCGCATACGGATACAATACGATTCTTTCCGCATCAACCTGCTTAAAAATCGAAATTGCTTCTTCCGCAGCCTTCTCCACTACATAGCGCACGTTCTTCTCGTCTTCGCTTTCCACAGCAATAAAAACAACCAAAGCCTCTTCTACCCGCTCTTTACGCCCCGCAGCCTCTTCTATCTCCTCTGCAACTCTCGTCTTCGACTTCGCTTCGTATTCTATATAATCAGAATGGATGAACAGCAATTGCATGCGATTTTCACACCTCTCCTAATCTAAAAAGAATAACCTCTTCGGGTCTTCCATAATACTAACATTTTAATGAATACGATATTAAATTTAAGTTAGGATTGTATAGTGTAGCATGGAACGAATAGAACTAAGGACGAAGGAAAGCACCGAGCTTATTGACATTACACGCGAGGTAAACGGAATCGTGATCAGTAAACGCGTTGATTCCGGCGTCTGTGTAATATTTACAAAGCATACGACCACGGGCGTCATAGTAAATGAGGGCGAAGCCGGACTGAAAAGCGATATTTTAACGCTTCTGAACGAGCTAATCCCCACGGGGAAAGGCTACCTGCACGATCGAATAGATAACAATGCGCATTCGCATCTCCGGGCGGTTGTGCTTGGGTCGAGTGTAACGATTCCAATAGAAAACGGTACGCTGGCTCTTGGAACCTGGCAGAGTATCCTCTTCGTTGAATGCGACGGACCCAGAAGGAGAGAAGTTCTCGTGCAGATCGTCGGAGCGTAAATAGGAAGCCCCAGTGTGGTAATGGACATCCGTTGGGCTTGCGGAGCCCAACATCCGGGTTCGACTCCCGGCTGGGGCATTATCTACCCTCTTCTCGTGAAAATCAGTGTAATCTGTGGTTCACTTCAGCTCAATTTCACTCCGAACAACCTTTCAAAATTATGTCCTATCTCCTCATTCACCGTCTCTACGTCGCTCTTCTTCTGCCTCGCTATCTCCTCGTACACCACTTTTACGTTCTGCGGAACGTTCCGCGGCGCTTCCTCGTCCGGTGAAAGATAAGGTGCATCTGTCTCCGTGAGCAAACGCGAAAGCGGTATTCGCTTCGCCACCTTCCTCATGCTCTTACTCCGCATTATTGACGCAGGCAGCGATATGTAATACCCCTCCTCGCATATCGTCTCCGCAACGCTCGGCTTCCCGGTGAAGCAATGAAAAACCGCTTTCTTTACGTCCTCATCCGAAACGATCTTCAACCCTTCTTCTATCGCCTCGCTGCCAGTGCCACGCAAATGGAGCACAGCCGGCACATTCAACTCCTTCGCCAATTCGAGAAACTCCACAAAAACCTCTTTCGTCCTCTTTAATTTCAGCGGGTCTCTTACCCAGTGGTAGTCCAGCCCGATCTCGCCGATGCCCACGATTCTTCGTTTGTGCTCGCTGATGAATTCCACATAACGTTCTATCTCCTGGTCTGTTCTCTCCTCCACGTGTATCGGATGCAACCCCAGCGTGACGAAAACGAAGTTTTCGTGCAGTGCCGCAAGCTCTAACGCTTTCTTCGCGTCTTCTGGCTCTACGCCGCTTACCACTACACCGTTCAACACCTGCTTCGCATCCGCTATCACCTGCTCCCGGTCAGTGTCGTATTCCTTAAAGGTCAAATGACAGTGTACGTCTATGATTTTGATCACCCTAAACATTTCTTTAAAAAAGAAAGCTTGACCAAAGAAACAAGGTTTTTCTTTTAGCACAGGTTTTCTGCGAAGCATTTTTCCGTAAATGCTTTTGCTTGCAAAAGGGTTTTTTCTAAAAAGAAAAAGTGTTATCTGAGCCCCATCTCGGACCTTTGTATCAGTAGCAAATCTTCCGTGCTTATTTTCTCTCCTTCTCTAAACTTATCATAAATACCCTTTGCCTTCTTCCTCGCTTCCATCCTCTCCCGGAATCCCCAATCTTCTCTTATCTTCCGCCTCAATCCACCTATCACACGGTCGAAGTCCTTCATGTCCCTGAGATACCGGATATAATGCTTGTGCGCTTCATCCGCTTCCTTCTGCGTCTCTAAGAAAAGCCGGTGTGCCTCATCAGCCTTCTCCCTTATCCTATCCGCCTCTTTGAAGTACTTCACCATCTTATCGTGGCTTTCGTGGGACTGTTTCACGAGATTTATCACCTCTTCGTGGTATTTATCCGATTCTACCCGGTACTTCTGCGCATTCTTCAGCAATTCCGTCAACTTCTTGTCCTTCTCCAATTCCTTCTCCATTCGATCGAACTCTCGTCGCAGCTCCGTTATCCTCGCCACCAATTTCTTCTCCTTTTCCTTGCTCATCACCTCTACCTGCTGCCTCAGCTCTAAATCGTCTATTCGCTCTCGCAGCCGCTCAAAAGCCTCTATACTCTGTACGTCACTTCTTCTCCGCTGCTTCTCCACCATGCCGTAGTATGAAGACGCCTTTCTATTCAACTCGCCACGCTTCGTCTTCTTACTCGCTATCAGCTTTTCATGTCCCTCTCGTTGCTGTTTAAACCTCTTAGCCTTCTCTACCGCCTTTTTTATTTGACCGTTCAACTCGTCCCGTAACTCTGACCACTTACTTGCTTCGGAATTCAACTCAGCCCTTCGTACCTTATACTCCTCAGCCTTCTTTATTATTTCTGCTCTCCGTTCTTCTAACTCCTCAAGCATCCTTAATTATATCTTTCACTTTACCTTTATAAATACCCACTTAATTTTAGCTCTGGAAATTTATACGCATCCTTTCCATCAAAGCAATACATCGCATCCTGAAAACCTTTCCTTAACGCTTTAACCTCATCCTTTACCTTATTTACATCCGCTTTTGCTATTACAACCCGCGTTATAAGCGATGCTATCTCCTTCATCTCCGATCCCTTCATCCCTATCCTCGTCAGCTCCTGCACACCAAGTCTGATCCCGGATGGCTTATCCGGGTCTTTATCGGAAGGCAACAGGTTCTTATTTATAATGATGTTCGCGCGCTCCAATTGCTCGGCAACCGCAGCCCCACCACCATCCTTGAGAACGTTAATCGCAATTTGGTGCGACTTGGTAAATCCTTTATGCTCGCATAGAACATCAAAACCAGCCTCATACAAACATTGCGCTAAGACTTTTGCATTTGCTACCGTCTGAGCTGCGTATGCCTCACCGAACTGCATCATCTCCGCTAAAGTAACCGCCAATCCCGCAACGTGATGCAGATGATGATTGCTCACCGTTCCGGGGAATACCGCCCGCTCTATTTTATCCTTTATGTCCATCTTACACAGCAGTATCGCACCCTGGGGGCCTGGAAAGGTTTTATGCGTGCTGCTCGCGACAACGTCCGCTCCCTCCCGCAACGGGTCCTGGAATTGATTACCCGCTATAAGTCCTAATACGTGGGAGGCATCGTACACTATCTTCGCTCCCACCTCATCTGCCGCTTCTCGCGCCTCCGAAACGGGGTGCGGGAAAAGGAAAAGACTGCCACCAAACAGTATCAGCGCGGGCTTTTTCGACTTTATCACCTCTACCATCTTCGATACGTCTATGTTCATCTCTTTAGCGTCAAAAGGGAATGTCTCCAACTCTAAATTCCGCATGGCCGGGACAGAATACTTCGAATGACTTATATGACCGCCATCAGATATGGACAGTGCCATCATTCTGTCCCCTAACGAAGTAAGCGCAAAAAGAACAGCGATGTTCGCATTCACACCTGAAACCGGCTTTACGTTTACGTGCTCAGCATCAAAGAGTTCTTTCGCGTATCGTATCGCCTTCTCCTCTATCTCATCTATGTATTTGCATCCCTGGTAAAATCTGCTTCCGACGTCCCCTTCGGCATACCGGTGCGACAAATCGGAAGCGAGAAGCGTCCGTACTGTGTTACTTGTAATATTCTCACTCGCTATCAGGGGCAATGCATCTCTGTACAGTTCATGATGTTTCCGTACCGCATCTACAATGTCTTCTATCCCCGCTTGCATATCCATCCTTCTTTTATTCCCCTTTCTTGTTGTATATAAAATATAACCTTCTTTCTGTTTAAGACACGGATTTACACTGATTAAGCGAGTTTAGAGGTTTAGTTCGTTAGCGACTCAGTCACATGACCAAACCGCCAAACCGCTATATTATCATCTGTGTTAATCTGCGTTAATCTGTGTCTATAATTTATTTCTTTCACTTTCCATTTTTAACGTTCCAATAATATAGAAAGAACCGCCATTCTCACCGGAATGCCGTAGAACGCCTGAGTGAAATACCGTGCATTCTCCATCTGGTCTACTTCCGCGTCTATCTCGTCTATCTTAGGAAGTGGATGCATAATTACCACCCCTTCGTTCTCTCTTATCAGCTCGGTCGTTATGCGATAAGTCCCTGCAACTTTGTTGTATTCCGTTTGGTCTGGGAACCTTTCCCGTTGTATTCTCGTCAGATATAGCACGTTTACGTCCTTTATGACCTCCTTTATATCGGTGGATTCGAAAATATCGGCACCAGCTTCTTTCAAGTCCATTTTTATCTCTTCAGGCATATTTAAAGCCTCAGGAGAGACAAAAAACAGCTTTGCACCGTACAAGGACAACGCATACGCCAGTGAATGTACTGTCCGCCCGTATTTTAGATCGCCGATCAGAGCAATCTTGAGCTTGTCAAGCAAGTTCTCCTTTTTAATGGTGTATAAATCTAGCAAGGTCTGCGTGGGGTGCTGTCCCGCACCATCGCCCGCGTTTATTATCGGTACGGAAGAGAAGGAAGCGGCCATTCGTGATGCGCCTTCCTTTGGATGTCTGAGTGCTATTATGTCACAATATTTCGATACGACCTTTATGGTGTCCACTAAATTTTCACCTTTAGCCGCGGAACTCGTCTCGGGCGATGATACGTTTATGACCTCACCACCTAACCGCTTCATTGCCACTTCAAAGGATAGTCTTGTCCGGGTGCTTGGCTCGTAGAAGAGATTGGCGAGTATTTTACCCTCTAATAAATCGCTCTTCCTCCCTGCTCCCTTTCCAACACCCCCGGCATATATCTCTAACTCCTCCGCCCGGTTCAATATGTGATCTATCTCTTCCCTCGTGAAATCACGTGTTGAAATGATGTGCCTTCTCGTGAACATCGCGTTATGAGGATGTAAGAACTACCACGTATAAGTAAATATCCGAAAACGTAAAACAAAAAAATAAAAATAAAAAAGAGGATGAAAACTAAGAGAGAGATCTCTTAGACCTGATAACTTCGCATATATCCCCTTTTTACCTACTCCTTTGCTTTCGTAACCATTGTTATTTCCATCGAGGAAACGTTCGCCTTATCTCCACCCTCTCCTGTTAATACCTCCGTTCCTATTTTTAGGTCCTTCACTTCTACTCCTGGCATGAACTTATTCTTCACTACCTCTGCAGTATCCACGGCCCTTGAGATCGCTCTACCTCTTGCTTTGATTACTACCTCCTCACTCAAGCCGTTATTAAACTGCGTCACTACAGCCAGGACATAACTCATCACAGGCTTATTTCCGACATATATCACGTTGTCTTCTCCAGGCATTTTTGCATCACCACTTTGTATGTATGTCGAGGGTATATTAAAAGGTATCATATCATATCCCTGTATTCACTCAAAGATGATTTCGCCATGTGTGGATACAGAAACGGATGTATGGCCCGGAATAAATAGAAAGGCATGTATTTCTTAGCGTAATTCCCTTTTATAGTACGATGAAAGCGTTGGTGTTTGAGCCCTTTTCCGGTGCCTCCGGCGATATGATCATTGGCAGTCTGCTGGATCTGGGTGTGAAAGAATCGAAAATAGCGGATGCGATTTCTGTTTTCAATCTTGAGATGGAAGTAAAGGAGGTAGAAAAGCGAGGGATAGTAGCCAAAAAAGTCGCGTTCGTGAGTAAGAGTGAAAAATCGGCTAAACGAGCGAGACCCTTGCGGTCATATACGGATATCGTGAGGACGATAGAGCACAGTGGATTGAGCGAAGAGATAATACGGAACTCGCTGAGCGTATTTGAAAGAATAGCAGATGCTGAGGCGAAGGTGCATGGCGAGCTAAAGGAAAGCTTGACGTTTCACGAGATTGGTGCTTGGGATACAATAGGAGACCTGATAGGGAGCGCTATTGCCTTTCAGGAGATTCGTCCGGAAGTTGTTGTGAGCACTCCTATTTCGGTCGGTAGTGGATTTGTAGACTGCGAGCACGGGCTTTTGCCGGTTCCTGCACCTGCGACGGTTGAAATATTGAGAGGCACTTCGTTGTTATATCAAGGCGGGCCTTTCGCATCTGCATCCACATCGGCATCTGAACTGCTGACACCGACGGGAGCGGCGCTATTAGCTCATTTTGTTCAACGTTCTGAACCTTTCTTACCGCAGATGCGTATCGAAAAAGCCGGATACGGCGCGGGGTCTCAGGACTTGCCAATGCCAAACGTCTTAAGAGCGAGCTTAGGTAAACTCGCGGGCTTGTCAATGGATAACATTGAAGTCCTGGAAACCAACGTTGACAACGTCACCGGCGAGGTGCTGGGCAATCTTATTGAGGTGCTCATGGCGGAGGAGGGTGCGAAGGACGTAGCAATCGCACCGGTGCTCATGAAGAAAGGCAGGACAGGACACATTATCAAGGTGATCACCGCCCCACAGGATGCCGCTCGAATAGCGCACAGGATAATGGAAGAGACCGGCTCGTTGGGTGTTCGAGTTATGCAAGTAAAGCATCGGTTCGTTGCGGATAGAGAAGAGAAGAAGGTGAAAGTGAGAATCAAGGGTGTAGAGAAGGAGGTTAGGGTGAAGATAGGCAGGGATGCAGAAGGTAACGTGCTCAACGTGGCTGCGGAATTTGAGGATGTAAAGCGGGTTGCGAACGAGCTGAAACTGCCCTTAAAAGATGTGATGAAGATCGTGGAAGGAACCTTTTTCTATAAATAATATGAAAGGGTTCTTAGTTTAGTGCGGTGCATTCTTTAGAAGAATTGCATGCAATGCGGGGGTTGCCAAGAGGACAAAGGCGCAGCGTTGAGGTCGCTGTCCCGTAGGGGTTCGAGGGTTCAAATCCCTCCCTCCGCATAAGCAAAGCAACGAATAAACACTTTTCATTCTAATGTAAAAGAAAAAGGTTTTAAGGGAGGAGTGCTAAGACATTGATTAAACGAGGGGGAAGAAAAGATGAGGCAAATTGGGAATGAAACTGTCACTGAAGTGGAGGAAGTAAAGACGATGGCAGATGGGGAATTAGAGAAAGCCCTGGAAAAGGCAAGAACGATCATCAAGGTAATTGGATGCGGAGGAAGCGGAACTAATACGATACAGAGGATGACGGAAGAGGGTATTTTCGGCGCTGAGCTCTTTGCGTTGAATACGGATGCTCAACATTTGCTGTACTCGAAAGTGGACCGGAAGTTACTGATAGGAAAGAAGACAACGCGAGGACTTGGAGCGGGGAGTATTCCGCGGTTAGGAGAGGAAGCAGCACGGGAGAACGATACGGATATAAAAACGATAGTTGAGGATGCGGACATGGTATTCGTCACGTGCGGATTGGGCGGTGGCACAGGGACAGGATCAGCGCCCGTAGTTGCACAAGCCGCACAGGAAGCAGGTGCTCTTACCATTGGTGTGGTGACACTACCGTTTAGCGCCGAGGGCGCGGTGAGGATAGAGAATATGGATTACGGGCTTGAAAAACTGCGTGAAAATACTGACACGCTGATCGTAATACCAAATGACAAGTTACTGGATGCCGTGCCGCGATTGCCATTAAACGAGGCTTTTAAAGTCGCTGATGACGTGCTGATGCGAGCAGTCAAGGGAATAACAGAGCTGATAACAAAACCGGGCCTGATAAATCTGGACTTCGCCGATGTGAGGACGGTGATGAAGGACGGAGGCATGGCAATGATCGGATTTGGAGAGGCGGACGGACAGAATAAAGCGATAGAATCAGTAAGGAAGGCGTTAAGCTCTCCTCTGCTCGAGGTTGAAGTGACCGATGCGAAAGCGGCACTGGTAAACGTAATCGGTGGAGAGGACATGACGGTAGAAGAAGCAGAAGGAGCCCTTCAAGAGGTTTACAGGATGATGAATCCCGAAGCCAGGATTATATGGGGCGTGCAGGTGAGTCCGGAGCTGAAGAATATGATACGAACGTTGCTCATCGTGACCGGAGTGAAATCAGAGCAGATTTATGCACGGAAGGACGTGAAGAGAGAGAGATTTGGCATTGAGATGGTGCGTTAATTAGTTAGTAACAGCAATGCAAGAACAAAAATTCAATTTCAAAGGACTGAAGGTTGAAGACTGGTCGAAGAAGCTGAAAGAGTATGTACGAATATTAAAGCTGGCTAAAAGGCCGAAGCAAGAGGAATTTTTCAGGACTTCTAAAATCGCGGGCGCTGCAATGGCGGTGATCGGCCTCATCGGTTTTTCTATCTATCTTTTACTTACCGTATTACCCGGGGGGTTTTGAGCTATGGGCAGGATATTCGCAGTAAAGACCACGGTTAATCAGGAGCAGGCAGTGGCAAATATGGTTGAGGGCGCGATAAAAGAGAAAACACTGAGTGAACACGGACTGAAGGCGATCTTAGTGCCCGATGAGCTCAGGGGGTACGTGCTGGTAGAAGCGGTTTTTCCCGAGATGTTGGAGCAGATAGTTCAGAGTATCCCACACGCGCGAGGATTGGTCAAAGGCGATATGGGCTTAGAAGAGATCGAGCATTTCCTCACGCCGAAACCCTCGGTAACCGGAATATTAGAAGGCAACATCATAGAGTTAGTCTCCGGGCCGTTTAAAGGCGAACGTGCGCGGGTGAAGAAAGTTGACGAGGCGCATGAAGAGATCACCATTGAACTATTTGAGGCGATGGTTCCGATACCAGTCACGGTTCGGGGCGATAGCGTACGGGTATTGAGCAAAGAGGAGAACGAAGAGTAGAGTAAAGTGGAGTAGAAATGAAGAGTAAAGCAGAGAAGAACTTGAAGCCGGCGATCGCACAGGATTACGAGACCGGCGAGGTGCTTATGCTTGCGTACATGGATGAAGAGGCACTGCGACTTACGAGAGGGACGGGGAAGGCGCATTACTGGAGCAGGAGCCGCGGCAAATTATGGAAGAAGGGCGAGAGTTCAGGGCATGAGCAGCTCGTGAAGGAGATTTTAATAGACTGCGATGAAGATACCATACTGCTCAAAGTGGAGCAGATCGGCGGCGCATGTCATACCGGATACCGCTCGTGCTTTTACCGCACGATAGACGGTGAAATCGTGGGTACTAAGGTGTTCGAGCCCGAAGAGGTGTACGGTAAGAAGGGGAAAGAGTAAGATGGATAACCTGTTCGAGGACATGATAAGCGGTGGAGGGATATTTGCGAATAAGGAGGTGCTTCGCTCCACTTATATCCCTGAAAAGTTACCGCATCGGAATGAGCAAATAACTGGTTTGGCGGATATACTCTCTTCGGCGTTAAAAGGAGAGACGCCCTCCAATATATTGATCTACGGCAAGACCGGGACGGGAAAGACCTCGACGGTGAAATACGTAAGCACCGAATTGGAGGAGATGGCACGTAAGAGGGGCAGTAATTGCTCTATGCTGTACATCAACGGCGAGGTATTTGACACGCAGTACCGTATTTTCGCTTATCTCGCACGGGTGTTCAATAAGCGCGTTCCGATGATCGGC
>JAUWPM010000043.1 GCA_030611585.1 Methanosarcinales archaeon
GAAAGGCATGAGTATATCCAAGTTAGCGATGTGTATTAATACTGAATCTTCTTCATTGAATTGCGGAAGCCCTGGGCGGGATTTGGACCCGCGATCTCCACCTTACCAAGGTGGCGCATTGGCCAACTATGCTACCAAGGCATGCATGGCACATATCATATTTACTACCTCTTTAAAACATATAAGAAAGATAAAGAAGAAGTTAGGTGTAACGAGTAGATGAGAATCGGCATATTAGGACCGGAGGGAACGTTTTCGGAAACCGCCGCACTGCTGTGGCTAAAGAGGATGGAAACGGGAAATATCGAGGAGGTCGAGCGACAATATTACGAAACGATATTCGACGTGTCCGAGAGCCTGCTGAGGAAAGACGTGAATTACGGCATTGTCCCCATCGAGAACTCCCTGGAAGGTTCAGTAGGCGAGACGTTAGATCTGCTTTTGAACGAGAATAGGGAAGGGGGAATGCGGATCGTGGGTGAAATTTTGGTGCCGATAACAATTTGCCTGCTGTCCAAGGGCACTTTTACGCAGATAAGAACGCTGGCCTCGCATCCGCATGCATTAGCGCAATGTAAGTATTTCATAAGGTCGCGATTGCAAATAACGGGCGTGAAGGTGAAATCCGTGGATAGCACAGCCGGTGCTGCGAGACTGGCGCAGGAAGACGAATCAATAGCTGCATTAGCGTCCGCAGAGGCGGCGAAGAAATACGGCCTCAGTATCCTCACGGAGAACGTGCAGGATCAAGAGAGCGTTACGCGATTTATCGTGCTTTCTTCTGCTGGTAGCCGCACTCAGCCGACCGGAAGGGACAAGACTTCTGTAATAATATACCTGAAGTCGGACCGCCCCGGTGCACTCTACGACGTCCTGGGCGAATTCGCACAGCGCGGAGTGAACCTTACGAAGATAGAGTCCCGACCGTCCAAGCGCGCTCTGGGCGATTACATGTTCCACATAGATTGCGAAGGACACGTAGAAGAGGATGAGATAAAAGAAGTGTTAGAAGCAGTTGAACGGAAAGTAGCAATGTTAAAAATCTTAGGGTCGTATCCCCGGGCCATTAGCTTTTAATGAAACCACGAGATTACACAAAAAACCTTTTCTTTGAAAGAAAAGCTTTACCAAAAGAATCTTTTTCTTTTAGCACAGGTTTTCTTTTTTCTAAAAAGAAAAAGTGTTATGAAAATCATAGTAACCGGAGGCGCGGGATTCATAGGTTCGCACGTGGTTGATCGCCTAATAGCGGAGAGCCACGAGGTCGTAGTGCTGGATAACTTAAGCTCTGGGAATGAGGAGTTCATAGCACCGCATTTCAGTAACGACAACTTCCGGTTTCACAAAGTGGACATATTGCATGACGATATAACCGATCTTTTTGACGGTGTGGATGAGGTCTGGCATTTAGCGGCGAATCCCGAAGTGCGATTGGGCGCGGAGAATACACGAATACATCTGGAGCAGAACGTCATCGCAACCTATAACGTGTTAGAAGCAATGAGGCAGAACGAAGTGCGCAGAATACTGTTCACATCCACATCCACGGTTTACGGCGAGGCGGATCAACTGCCCACGCCTGAAGAGTACCCCACCGTGCCCATCTCGTTATACGGTGCGTCGAAACTTGCATGTGAAGCGTTCATCGCTTCTTACTGCCATACGTTCGATATGCGTGCTTGGCTGTACCGGTTTGCAAACGTTATCGGCACAAGGTCAACACACGGCGTCATCTACGATTTCATAAATAAAATACGGAGCAATCCTGTGGAATTAGAAATCCTGGGAGATGGCTCGCAAACGAAATCGTATATTTACGTTTCTGATTGCATAGAAGCGATGCTTGCAGGATTAAAAGCGAACGGCAAGAGCAAAGTGCATATCTTCAATATCGGCACGACGGACACGACAAGCGTCACGAGAATTGCAGAACTCGTCTGCGACGCGATGCATGTCTCACCAGCGTTCACGTTCACGGGCGGTAAACGTGGATGGGTAGGTGATGTTCCCGTTATGCTGCTCGATGCATCGAAACTGAGCAACTTGAGCTGGGAACAAAGATACACGTCAGAAGAGGCAGTGAAGAAGGCGATACGAGATTTGCTAACCGCACAGTGAACTTCAAAACAGAAAAAATAGAAAGCAGTTATACTTTATGTACAACGAGAAACACCAACCTTTTTATACACTCCCCCCTATTTATGAGATACATCCCAAAATTGATATGAATGAAAAGAAGATGGGCGGGGTCGTAATATTCTCATTGAGAAAGCTCGCTTTGTTAGGTGCGATCGAACAGCCTATTAAGTTGTCCGCCGGCTATTTCGCGGAGACTATCAAATCAAGCGTACAAACCGCAGCGAGACGACTCCAGGAGCTTGAACGGGAAGGCTTCGTGCATAGGAGAATAATCGTGGATGGGCAGTGGATAATGCTGACCAAAAAGGGGGTAGAGCAGTTAAAGAAAGAATGTTACGAATATCAAGAGCTGTTCTTCACCACACCGAAGATCCAGCTTGAGATCGCAGGGCGTGTGATTACAGGTCTGGGAGAGGGTGGGTATTATACGACACTTGAGGGCTATAAGAGGCAATTTGAGGCTAAGTTAGGCTTTATTCCTTTTCCGGGCACCCTAAATCTCAGTCTTGACTTGCTCTGCATAGTAGCACGGAAGAAGCTGGATGGGCGAAACGGAATAAAAATAGATAGTTTCGACTCGGAAAACAGAACCTTTGGCGGTGGTAAGTGTTTCCCCTGTAAGATATTGGATGACCAGGCGGAAGGAATAAAAAGCGCGGTTATCATTCCCGATCGTACACATTATCCCGAAGATATTCTGGAGATCATTTCTCCGGTTTACCTGCGGGGCGAACTTAATTTGAAGAACGGAGATGAGATAAGAACACGGGTGGTGATCTGAAAAACTATGAATGATAGTAGCATTCCCGAGTCGGTAAAAAGAGGTATAGAATACGTAAAGGAAGGAAAGCTCGTATTGATATACGATGCAGAGGATAGAGAAGGCGAGACTGATTTTGTAATGCCTGCTGCTTCTGTAACGCCAAAGGAAGTCGCGTATTACAGGAATGAGGCTGGAGGGCTTATATGCGTTGCCATTCATCCCGTCGCGGCAGAGAAGCTGGGTCTTCCACTCATAAGTGATATTTTGCGAAACGTGAATGATAACTTCTCAGCGCTAAAAAGGATAGTGGAAGGAAAAGGAGACCTCTCATACGATAAACGTTCCTCATTCTCACTTTGGGTTAATCATCGTGATACGTTCACCGGCATAACGGATAGAGACCGGGCGTTAACGATAAGGAAGATAGGAGAAGCGGTGGAGAACGTATTAAACGGGATTGACCACTCTTACGATTTTTATACTGAATTTCGAACCCCGGGACATGTTGCACTATTGAGGGCTGCGGATAGATTGCTCGACGAAAGGCGAGGGCAGACAGAGCTTTCCGTAGCTTTAGCATTGCTTGCGGGTATATCGCCTGCGATGGTAATATGCGAGATGTTAGACAACGAATCAGGAGGGGCTCTTTCCAAAGCGAACGCAAAGACTTTCGCATCGGAACGTGACACGGTATTTATGGAAGGAGAGGAGATAGTAAAAGCGTTTCATTCGCTATTCTAACCCCAATATTCACCGACTTCATCAGCGGTTTTGAATATTGCTCAATTTAAGCAATATTGTCGTAGTGTAATAATTTTCACCAATATTACTACAAGGCGTATCAGTAACGAAGCCTTTTTATTACCGCTTTATGAACATCTAAACTAAGGCGACGATTAGAAAAGAGCGTTATCTTCTTCGTCGAGAAGCACGTTTGGACGTTTGGTTCTGTCGAAACAGGTTAGTATCCCGTGAAATTGTTCCTCACAGCCATTGATGCGAGTTCGGTCCCAAGCACAAAAATAGCCTGCTTGTGATCGTCCTTGCTGCGGTGAACCTGGAACGGGGAGATCTCAAGCTCCTTATACTTCTTGAAATCACAATCCACGCCAGTTTCTTCACAATACTTCTTCAACTGAGCCAATAACATATGTAAGTGCACCAGCTCTTCCTTTTTCATAACAACCACTGTTTTTTTATAGTATATAAATATACTGCTCCACACACAGAGAAATATCTCCGGACGCCGCTGTGGCTTAGAGGTAGAGCAGCTGATTCGTAATCAGCAGGTCGTGGGTTCAAATCCCACCAGCGGCTATCACTAAAAATGCAACGCAAAGCGGAAACCCAGACTATCGTACGGAAAAAAGACAACTTCAGCGAATGGTATAGCGAGATACTGAAACGCGCGAAGATATTGGACATCCGGTATCCGGTGAAAGGGGTGTACGTATGGTATCCTTATGGATACAAAGTTAGGAATCTCGTTTACGGTATTTTACGGTCTTTAATGGATAAAGAGCATGAAGAGGTGCTATTTCCTTTGCTTATACCAAAAGACGAGTTAATGAAGGAGAAGGAGCACATAAAGGGATTTGAAGACGAGGTTTTTTGGGTGACCAAAGGCGGAAGCACCGAATTGGATATTCCCCTCGCACTCCGTCCTACCTCAGAGACTGCGATATATCCTGTGTTTAAAGTCTGGATACGGTCGCATCGCGACCTACCGCTTCGAATATACCAGATAGTGAATACGTTCAGATACGAAACGAGGCATACAAGACCGCTAATTCGACTGCGTGAGATAACTTCTTTTAAAGAGGCGCATACGGCACATGCAACCCGAGCGGATGCCGAAGAGCAAGTAAAAAAGGCTGTGGCGTTATACAAAAGTTTCTTTGACCAGCTTGCTGTTCCTTATGTAATCACGCGAAGACCAGAGTGGGATAAATTTCCCGGTGCGGAGTATTCCATCGCCTTCGATACGCTTATGCCGGACGGAAGGACGATGCAAATCGGGACAATCCATCTGCTTGGCGAGAGCTTTGCAAGGACTTTTGATATAAAATACGAGGATGAAAATGGCTCCTTGCAGTTCGTGAATCAGACCTGTTATGGCATTTCGGAACGATGCGTCGCCTCGGTAATTGCAATTCATGGCGACGATCACGGCTTGGTACTGCCGCCCACGGTTGCACCCATACAGGTCGTTATCGTACCTATCGTATTTTCACGTAAGGCTGGAATAAGCAACAACGGTGTAGAATCAGTATCAGTGGAAAAAGCCTGCGTTGCGGTGTACGACGAATTGAATGAAGCAGGCATAAGAGCATTCGTGGACAACTCGGAGGACAGACCGGGGGCAAAGTATTACCGATGGGAGATGAAAGGCGTGCCTTTGAGGATAGAGATAGGACCCCGGGATTTGAAGAGCAACAACTGTGAATTTGTAAGAAGAGATAACACTAAAAGGACGCACGTCCCACTTAGCGATGTCGTACCGGAAGTGAAGAGGACGTTAGAGGGGATACAGGGAGACATTCACGAGGCAGCAAAAGAAACGCTACACGCCAACATTTATAAAAATAAAAGCGAAGACAAGATGGAGATGGAAGAGCTGAGAAGGAAGGCGGAGCATGGTATCGTGTCTTTATTCCTGTGTGACCGCGAAAGATGCGGGCAGGAATTAGAGGATCAGCTTGGCGTAAGTGTGTTAGGCAAGGCGGTAGCGGTATATGAGGCTGAAGAGAAAGATAAAAGCGAAGGTGAATGCATGATCTGCTCAAGAAAAGCAAAGAGAGTGTACGTTGCGCGGGCTTATTGATCTTTAAGACGCAGATTTACACTGATTTATAGTCATTCTCGTAACAAATAGTAAATAATGAACCACGAGATTCCACACGATTAACACAAGAAATACGGGTTGATTGGGGGTAAAATCGTCAATGGAACACTGAAAACTAAAATCCATTATTCTTCTCTCGTGAAAATCTGTGTAATCTGGTGGTTAATACTTTCCGGAATGCCTATATTTAGGGTGAAGAACAAAGTTGATTTTTATCACGCCGCATAATAACCGCTCTTCCGTTTCTTTAGCAGATAAATGAAGAACGGCGCGCCGAAGAACGCGGTTATTATCCCTACCGGCATTTCTCCTAATACACGTGCCAGTGCGTCCGTCCACACTAAAAAAATCCCGCCCAGCAATGCAGACGCGGGAATGAGTATGCGATGATCCGGTCCGACGAGGATTCTAGTAATGTGCGGGATGATCAAGCCTACGAACCCGATGGTCCCTGTAAACGCGACTGCGGCGGCGGTGATGAACGCAGAGAGCACTAAAAGGATTCGCTTCGATGTCTCCACGTTTATACCTAAAGTCTGCGCGGATTCCTCGCCCAGCAGCATCGCATTGAGGTCCTTTGCGAATAGGTAAATCAGAATGAAGCAAACCAACACGGGTAAAACGATTATTTTCACTTGCATCCAGTTTGCGAGCCATAATCCCCCCATAATCCAGAAGAAAATGTTATGCAACGCCTCACCAGATACGGACATCATGAACGACAGAACTGCACCCAGGAACATTGAAACTGCTATTCCCGTGAGTAATAACGTGTCTACCGGTATCCTGCCGCCCACTTTCGCGATGTTGTAGACCACGAAAATGGTTAGTAAGGCACCTAAAAAAGCCATAATTGGTGTCGTGTAAATAGAGAAGATCGAGGGTAGCACCATAATCGAGAGTGCAGCGCCAACCGCAGCTCCTGACGCGACCCCTATAATGTACGGGTCTGCCATGGGATTCTTGAATAAGCCTTGCAGCGCCGTTCCCGCGGTCGCTAGCGAAAGTCCCACCAGCAATCCCAGGAATATCCGCGGCAGTCGTATCTGGAAGATTATTACTTCGTGCGGAACAGAGGTAGCCTCGCAGAGCTGAAGTTTGCTTCCCAACAAAGCGACTATTTCCAGTGGCGGTACGTAAACCGGCCCAATTGCCGTTGTCAGCACGATGGACAAGCAGAGAGCCGCAACTAAGTAGACCATAATCATCTTCCAGTGGATGAACTTTCTGAAATATGTGGTTTTTGCCTTCTTTACTTTTTTCATTGTATAATAAAGTTAAAATAACTGCCTCCTCTTTAAGACACAGATTTACACTGATTTACGCAACACTTTTTCTTTTTCAAAAAAGAAAACCTGTGCTAAAAGAAAAACAAATTTCTTTGGTAAAGCTTTCTTTTTGAAAGAAAGGTTTGTGTTAATCTGCGTTAATCGGTGTCAACGATTTATTTTTTGTCCTCTTGACTTTTTTGGCAGAATTTCGATAAATTTTGTCTTCCTCGGCGTTTGCCTGATTTCTTTTATCTCGGAATACAAAGGGTGGTAGGACACGACGTATAGGTGCTTCATCGCTTTCAATACCGCATCAATTAAATCCGGGTCGAGCGTAGGTTCGTATCCGCCAAGATATACTCTGTGAGGATTCAACTCTTCCAATTCATTCAGTATGTTCCCAAAGTTCCAATCAATATATTTCCTCTCTTCTGCATAGACGTCATATTCGTTTTTTCCCCTGATACATCCGATACAGTCGAAGTTGCAGCCCTTGAAAGACAGCATTGCCATCCTTTCACCTGCGAATTTTTCTGTGTAGCTTAGATGGTAAATGTTCATAGCCGTGAGGATTTCGTGCTTAGCTTAGAATTTTCCAGGTCACCTCCTTTTATATCCAAAAACCACATCCCTTTCACATGCACTTTTTCCAGTTCACTCACCTTTATCCTTCTCTTGAATATCGGTCCGTCAACTACAAAAGTATGATACTCCCCTGATTCGCCGGACAAATGGAAATTGTACTTCTTCAGCTCTTCGATAAAGGATTCGTCAAATCTCCTGCCCAACCATTCTTCTTTTATTCTCGTCGCAACTACTATTGCTTCAAAGCCTTCTTCTATGAACTCCTGCACTATATCCTCTGGGTCGAGACCCCAAAGAGGGATGATTGGTTCTATTTCAAGGTCGCTGCAAACTCTCTCTACCCATTCCCGGTGCTCAATCAGGTCAATATCACCGAAAACGCCTCCTTCCACGCCCTCAAGTTTTAATTCTTTCACAGCTTGTTTGAATTTACTCTCATAGCCCTCCCATGAAGCATTCACCTGGACCATTGGTATTCCTATGGCTTCTGATTGAAGCTTCAGGAGAAAAGGGCGAGTTCCATGTGCTCTTTCCCTCTTTCCATCCTCAGCTAGCAAATTCAAGAGATGCGATACATCAAACCCGTCAAGCATTGCTTTGTAACATGCTAAACTGCTGTCCTTTCCTCCACTCCAAGAACAGAAAACGCGCTTCTTTTCTTTCATTTCTTTCATTTGTTTTTTAAACTGTTTCTTCTCAAAAGATATGTTACCGCCAGCAATCCAATAACGGCGAAAAACACTTCAAATCCCCGTGGCTTTGGCGTTTCTTCTTCTCTCTGCTTTTGCTTTTCTTCCGGTGTGGGTGTTGATGCTTGTGCTGGTGTTGACGTTGGTGTTATTGCAGCAGTAGATACTGGTGTTGACGTTGAACTTGGGGATGGCGTAGGTGCAGGTGTTGCAGTTAGGTTCACTACAGGCGTAGGAGAGGCAGCAGCGAGTGCAGGCGTCACGTTCCATCTCCATGTGTGCATCTCTGATAAGCCCGTTGCTCGGTTAGTTGCGATTGCCGAGACGTTCCAGATTCCCCAAACCGCACTCGCATTTGTATACGTGGCTTCTGTTACGCTTTCATCTGTTTGAACTTCCGTTCCGTTTAGTTGCCAGCTTATATCCACTGGTTGGTTTACGAAGATAGAGAAAGTTCTTGAGTCTCCTTCGACGTTGTTTACTCGCACTTCAACGGGGGTCCAAGCCGTTATGCTTGGAGGTTCTTCATCCCCGTCATCTTCCTCATCCATAGCAGCGAAAAATTCGCCGAAATCCCCGTAGACTATTTCCACCGCGTCTACCACCCTTGGTCCCGCTCTGCTCGTTATGTCTCCGTCAATTACGTAAACCCGGTTGTTTATCACCGCATCCACCTCTGCTTCTTTCAGTCTTTCATCACTCATGATCTCCTCATACGCTGTACTGATACTGCCCATTCCGCTGTCGCAGATGATAACTTGAGGATTTTTATCAATTAGTTCCTCAAGGTTCATTATGAAGTATCCAGACTTATCAGCGGCGATGTTTGTGCCACCCGCAATCTCAATTATTTCGTTTATGAAGGTTTCATCGCCGGCGGTAAAGAAGGTTCCGATGTTATAAAAAACTCTTGGTCTTTGCTCTTCCTCTAACGAGTCCGTTTGGTCCTCTATATCGTCCAATCTCTCCCTTAACTCATTCACAAGCGAAGATGCCTCGTCGCATTTCGTTATCGCTCCTGTGACTTTAATATGGGCCAATATCTCTTCGATATTTTTCGGATGCTGTGCGTAAACTGGATACCCAAACTCCACTAACCGGTATATCACATCATCAGGATTTCCATAAGCACCAACAACTAAATCCGGTTCTAAATCTACTATCTTCTCGAAACTTGGTGTTGAATACCCGCCTATCGATTTTATTTTCCCTTCATCCTTCTTTTCTTCCACTTCCGGCGGGTAATCACAGAAATCGGTAACGCCGACAACTCTATCGCCAGCACCGATGGCAAATAATATCTCAGTGCAGCTCGGTGCCATAGAAATAATCCGCTCTGGTCGCTTTGAAATCCGTAAAATATAATCCTCAAGACCTTCTAACTCACGGACATCGTTCTCGTCTTCGTCTTCTATTACCAGCCAAACCGTAACGTTCCAGTATGCACATTCAGTTGTTTCATTTTCTCCTATCCCTACAACACTGACATTATAAATGCCGTATTCTTCAACCACATAAAACAAATTCGAGTTTTCGCCTTCTGATTCTTCTATCTTTTCTTTATTCACTGACCATGTCCATCCGTAAGTCAGATCAGAAGAAACGGTGAATTCAACCTCCGCACTGTCGTCTATATGTATATCCACGGAGAAACTATCGGATGCGTCTTCTGTCACGCTGTTCCATTGCGTGATGCCGCTACTTGCACTGGCGAGTGAGACGGAGATAAGAGATAAAGAGAAAAGAAATACAGAAAAAAGGAGGATAAAGTATTTGACTTTGTTATTTCGTTCTTTGTCCATTTTATTCACCCTGCATATCCTAACCACGGATTCTCTGTTTAGAAAGAAAACGGTGCAAATAAAGAAGTTCACTCCAACCTAATTGCAGGTATCCAATCATTATAAATTCTCCCATTTGCGTCGGTAAAGTTCGTGCATGTGATTGTTCCATCGCGCACATCAAGCACGCTTTTGTGATGAATTTGCGGGTAAGAGCCTGTGCGAATTACAAAATTGTAAGTAGTCCCATGATGCAAAACAAAAGGCTCGTCAAATTCGATGTACTGATAATCACCTACTGCGTAGCCGTTCCATGTCCCTTTTGCTATCTGTGCTCCTGTTGTTGAATTATAGAATACAGCCTCTTCGGAATGCCCACCGGTTCCTGCACAAGAATATGTGTACATCTTTGTGACGTAAACGTCATGCGACGGCGTTATATTTCCGTAATGCGTGCCGGAGATGCTGGGATATGGATTTTCTGGAGTTTCGGTGTCGAATATTTCTGAGTAGGGAACCGTATGCACGGTTATATTCACCACGTAACTCGCATTCTCTATCAGATACGCGTAGGTTGCCGGATCGCTGGGGCAGTAGTAGAACTTGACGTTATCGCCGTCTACCAGCTCGTTCGCGCCCAGACCCTTAGATGCCATGGCATCGTTTATATATAGCGCCCAGGTATTGTTCGGCCAAGCTTCGTTCTCTATTCCCGCTATGCTCTCCAGGTAGAAGGAGCCATAGGTCGCGTACCAGGTATCGGAAGCGTTGAACGCCAGACCAGTAGCATTCAGCGCGCCTAAATCCGTAGTTGCGTTCACTTCATAACTCGCGGACGCGTTATTGCACGGTACGAAGGATAAGGTGGTTCCGTTAATAAGGGTAACGGTGCCGTCAAAGAGCACTTCCTGAGAATCTCTAAATGCAAGAACGCCTACGTTGTCCACTCCAATGAACAAGGTGCAATCGGAAACCGCAGGTTGTGTTGCTATGTTAAACCCCCCTCCAAATCCCTCGGGGATATGAAGCGTATAGCTCCAGAGCGTAGACCCGCTGTTTGCATCCAGTGCGTATACCGTCCCATCAACTTCACTTGTTCCAAAATACACCTTTCCGTCAGCAACAACAGGTGACGAATCTATCGCGCCTCCCATCTCTTCATTCTCCCATAGTAACGAGCCATCCCGCGCATCGTAACAGTAGAAAGTAGTGTCGACAGCAGAACCGCCAATATATAGTTTTCCATTACTCAAAGCAGGAGAAGCCCAGCTTGCATAATGGGATACACTCCAAACCTCTTCTCCTGTTGTTATATTCACCGCATAGAGCTTGTGTGCTTTTCCATATATATATTCAGTAGTAAAAAAAACCATTCCCTCTCCGTCCCAAATAGTGGGCGAGCCTCTTATCTCCGTTTCCGTTGTAAAATTCCAAACCGCCTCATGCGTGTTTATGTCCTGGCAATATAACGCATGCTGTTCTGAATTATTCCCTGCGAAGAATATTTTGTTACCATAAGCGGAAGGTGATGAATAGCAGAATATCTCGCCACCTGAAGAGAAATTCCATAGCTCTGTGCCATCAAACAAGAAAGCATGGAGCGTGCCATCTGAGAAACTCAACACGTAAACAGTGTCATCGAATACCAATGGAGAGGATGTGACGCCGTACCACGAGGGATTCTCTTCTATCTTCTTACTCCATAACAACGCTCCACTCGTTGCGTCAACGCAGGCTATGTTCCCTATGTGCGTTCCCACGAAGAGCTTGTTATCGGCGAGTGCAGCCGTAGATGCGCCATACACTTCGGTGTTGTTCCAAATCTCCTCTCCAGTGCCCTCATCAAGGCAATAGAGTGCATCAACGGCATTTCCTTTAACTCCCATTCCTGAAGACCACCAGGTGGATATGTAAACTTTACCATCATAAACAATCGGTCCCGCCTGTATGCATCCTGCGGTCTTTTCGTTCGACTGCCATAATAACGTAGCAGTTTCGGGTGCGGCCCCGCTTACGTTTCCCGTCCTTTGTGCATCGTACTGGAGCGTAGGATACACGCCACTCGCTTCTACTGTTGCTACCATCGTCATCGTTGCGAGGACGAAAATAATCGCTACTACTGCTATTTCAAACACCGCCATCGCCAAAGTCCTTTCTATCTCTCTAAAATTGAAAACAAGTGCAAACCCATCACCATTTTTTCCCCCGCTTCTTCTCATCTTTCGCATCCTTCTTTAGTACACTCCTCTGACGGGCGACTATAAATACTCCTGCTTTTGGGTAACAATTATAACCCAAACGGCTAACAAAATAGCAAAAACAAGAATGAAATGTGAATTTGAAGAATTAGGGTAGAAACGAGTTTTATAGGATAGAAGGGATGGCACAGTCGAATTTTATAGTGAAATTGCTATATCCTTAAATTTCACCGCAGAGCACACGGAGAACACAGAGAATGTAGGTTCAGGGGTTTGGAGTTAGCTAACGAGCTGAACCGCTAATAAACTAAACCTCTAATTCAGCGTTCTCCGCGGTGATAAATCACAATGGAACGTATTTATATTTACATACGCAGGATTGATACATAAGGTTATAGGTGATAGGAATGGGAGAGTTAGTTGTTAAGGTTCCAGAGAAATTGAAGGAGCGGATGTCTAAAATATTGTGGGTTGACTGGTCTTCGGTAGCAGCAAAAGCCATATCAGAAAGATTGGATGATATTGAAGAACTAGAATTGAAAAGGAAGGTTGCCGAAATATCCGAAATAGCAGCCGATGATAATAGAGAGGTTAAAGCGTCTCTGGCTGAGGTGGTTGTCTCTTCTACTGAAGAGGTATTAAAGGAACTCAAATCCGGTAAAAGAAAACCGATGACCTCAGAGGAGTTCAACGAATGGTGCGATGAATTATGAAGATTAGCATCTCTAACAATCTTCGAGGGATAAATTAGAAAACGAATTTTTTGAAGATCATTCGCCTCAAAGTATGTGTTTAGCGGAGGCGAAAAAAAACCACGAGATTCCACGAGATTAACACTAAAACTTTTTAGGAAAAAGTTTTATCAAAAACGCTTTGCGGAAAATAATGTTTCTTTCTTAGCACAGGTTCTTTCTTTGGAAAAGAAAGAAAGTGTTGTGTAATCTTGTGGTTATAAACATCCACGTACGTCAAGTTAAATAGCCATCACTTTTAAAACACCACCAT
>JAUWPM010000125.1 GCA_030611585.1 Methanosarcinales archaeon
TGCTACAACAACCTGATCAGGGTTAATTCCGCGTTGACGATAAAAACGAAGAAGGGTGAGAAGAACACAGAAAGAACACCGTGCATGGCTGAGGGCATCTCAGATCGCATTTGGACATGGAAGGAATTGTTGATGTTCAAGATACTACCAACTATTGGTTAGGACACTACCGCATTCTGTGACGGCACGGGTCTGAAACCGGGAAGTTCGGCATTACCATGCCCCAACTGCGGTGGATGGGGATACACTAAGTAGTGATATTGAAATTTAATTTCCGGTATTTGTTTAGCGGAGGTAAGAAACCACGAGATTTCACGAGATTAACACAAGAAGATGAAGCAATAAGGGGTAGAATAGCCAATGGAAACCGTATCTCAATTATTGTTTCTCGTGGAAATCAGTGTAATCTTGTGGTTACAAAATGAGCTATACAAATTTCCCGAACTTCCACATCACGACACCCTCAGCAACCTTAGGCAGGAAGCGCGTTGACTTCTGCGGAAATCCTTTCTTCTCCACTTGCACCTTGTATTCCACATCGGTCATCCGCAGCGGTTTAAGAAAGAACGCCACACAGTAAGCGTCCTTATCCACCTTCTCGATCGCCTCCCGCGGACTGGAGGTAAAAACAATATCTTCAGGGTTGCCAATAAGCGTTGGCTCAATAAGCCATTCATGCAGGCTTATTACATCCAGCCCCACCCGTTCGCCTCTTTCCGCCGCTAATCTCTTTATCCGTCGCTCATCTGCCTGCAGCACATAATATTCTTCACCATCATACATGCCGAATCGCACGTCAAATTCATCGTCACATTCATTGAGCTTTGAATAGATAACCGCATTTTCCGTATGCTTATCGTAACGTTCTACAGCGAAATTCTCTTTTATCCTCGTCCACAAATCGTCCATGCGACATTGCTTCACGCATCGGTGCCAGGGCAGTAATAAAAGCGCTCTATCTCCGCCTTCCACAAGCATCATCAGCGTATACGCCGTCCCACCATCTTCTTGATCCCCGTGCAACTGATAAGCCGCGGTGTATCGGTGATGCCCGTCAAGAATCATAATCTTTTTGTTGAGCATGAGTCGCTGAATTTTGGCAATAACGTCCTCATCGGGAACCTCCCAAAGCAGGTGGCGAGCACCTTGTAACTCCACGTCCAGAATTGGCTTTCTTCGCTCGTCTATCTCCAAACTCGGTCTGCGAAAGCCTAAGTAATCTTCAAAAATGCAGTTTATATCATGGTCTGGCATGTTATATTCCGCGACAATCGGCGAGAAATTCATGCTACATGCTTTCATCAGATGGTATCGCTCGCGCGTTTTCGCTTCAAAGGTCTTCTCATGTCCCAATATGTCGTGTTCGTTGAGTTTAGCGACTTCCACCAGTGCTACCAAGCCAAATGCAAAATATGTCTCTCTTCTATCCTCTTCCGGGATTTGCTCCATAATCGCTTCCGATAAACTGTACCTGACCCCGTAGATATAGAATGCGGGTTTCTCACGCTCAATCAGAATATTATCGGTGAAAAAACGCTCTAAACTACTTTTCGCATAATCTACAAATTCGCTTTCCGCTACACCCTCTTCCCTCGTGGTAAACTGGATTACATTGTTCTTCGTAGCTGCATATTGCTCGTACTGGTATGCGTCAATGGTATCGTAAACCGGGCACACCAGTTCAGCTCTGCTTTCCCGGTTCGGACTCGGATTCGGGTTCAGTATCGTCGCCTTGAAAGGGTTTATTTTCACCATGTTCTCACTTCTATACTCTATCCCTATTTCATCATTTAATTCTTTTCAAAAGAAAAAATTTTACGCCCTGCAATCGTGTACTAATTCTTCTGCGTTTTCCCGTACAATTTTTTTTGTGCTTTCCCACTCTTGACAGGGCTCAAATCGGTCTTCAGTCCTTTTCAGTATCTCCTCAGCAGTGAGTGCCGGTGCCATTCTTATATAATCCAAAACATAATGCAAATACCAAGCCGTCACGTATTCATTCCCCTTTTGACGCACAAACATTAACTGAAGGTACTTAGGGATCTTCATTATCGTGCTAAAGTCGTGAGTCCGTACCAATCGCAAAATTATCCCTTCTCCTTCTCGCTCACAGAACGCCTTAAACTCCTGTGTTCTGTCAGGAAAGTCGCTTAAATGGTTGACAAAGTTCGTAATCTCTTCCGGAAGTCCCATCTTCTCCGCCCACTTGTTATGAACTTCCCACTTCGGCATAATCTCTGGTTGAAGCTCCGATTTAATAAATAGCTATAAAAATCAACTTTGTTCTTCACCCTAAATAAATCCGTGTAAATCAGTGTTAATCTGCGTCTTAAAGAGAATTATGGCAGTTATACTTTATGTACAATGAAAACACAGAAGATGGAGAAGAAGCTAAGTTTAGCGGATTTAGCAAGGATATTGGAGCAGTATGACGTGGTAGAGCTGGAGGATGTAACGATAAAGGGCGATACCGATCTGGCGTTTCCTATCTCATGCGGTATCACGAATTGCGTGGGGTGCGGCGAGAAAACGTGCTTAGCTTTTGCATCACATCTGAAAGAGCGGAGTACGAGATTAGAGGAGTGCACACCACTATTTGAAGACGAAAAATCCACAGATAATCCATGAATCGCCAAAAAATCCTTGACTAAGAAAGTTTTTGATACCACTAAGATGGAAATGGTTAGGTTAAAAGGAGAATAGAGA